>CAVICC010000014.1:0-49007 GCA_963641405.1 bacterium
GAGTAATTTCATCTTACATCAATTTGGAGGTTTACACAAACTTTAGGATACTCCCAGGAAAAGGGATGACATTCCAAAAATGCCATCCCTTTTTAATAGTAAAATATTTAATTTTGCGCTATCTTTTATTGTGCTGTCAGTACATTCTACTGTGCATTTATCTCTTCAAGTGTCGGCATTACCGCAAGCGCTCCTTTTCGTGTCGTAATGATAGATGCTGCTTTGTTTGCAAATGTCAGCATTTCTTTGAGATTTTCTTCTGTCCAGTCCACGTCATTTATATCAGTTCCCTCCGGACAATGCTTAAGTACATAATGCAGACAGCAACCTCCGAAAGTATCTCCCGCACCGGTCGTCTCGACTGTATCCTCACGGACAAATGCAGGTACTTCTGCCTTTACATCAGTGACATTATTCTTAAGATATGCGCGGCTTCCCACTTTTCCAAGTGAGAGCAGGATAAGAGGAATATTGTACTCATCCTGTATCTTTTTGATACCGGCATCAAAGTCCTGCTCACCTGTAAACCACTGGATCTCATTGTCAGATATCTTTAATATATCACAAACTGAAAGTCCGAATGCAGTCTGTTCCTTCGCATCCTCCATGTCATCCCAGAGTGGCTCTCTGATATTTGGATCAAATGATATCATAGCCTGCATACTCTGTGCCACTGCTACAGCTTTACAGGTTGCACTTCTTACTGGCTCATGTGTCGTGGAAAGTGTTCCCATGTGGAATATCCTTGCACCTCTGATAACGTCCTCGTTCACATCATCCGGATTTAACATCATATCTGCTCCCGGATTTCTGTAAAATGAGAAGTCTCTGTCACCATCTGCAAATGTCTCAACAAATGCCAGAGTGGTACGCACATCATCATCCGACACAAGCCCTGTTGTATCTATGCCTACATTCTCGACTGCCGTTTTAAGCTGTCTTCCGAATATGTCATTTCCCACTTTTCCGATAAAGGCAACATTATGTCCAAGCCTTTTTAACATGGAAAGTACGTTACACGGTGCTCCGCCCGGATTAGCTTCGTATATCGGATTTCCCTGTCCACTCGTTCCATTCTGGGTAAAATCAATAAGAAGCTCTCCAAGAGCTGCCACATCATATTTGTAATCTTCCATAGTTTCCTCCTGTATTGTTATTTTTAAAGATTCGTCAGCGAATCTTACAGCGAGTCGCTGATATGTAGTAATCTAGCTAATCATAAATTAGTTATGTAGTCTCACGCACCACCAGACTTACCGGAAGTATAGTACGCGTCGGCACTATATTTCCTTCGACAGTATCAACTAGACTCTCAACTGCCTTCACTGCCATTTCTTTAATTGGCTGATGTATGGTTGTAATAGGTGGTGTTGTGATTGAAGCCACATAGGAATCGTCAAAGCCTACTATCTTTAAGTCCTCAGGCACAGATATTTTCAGCTTTCGACATGTCTGCAAAAGCTGTGCCGCTATCAGATCACTGCTGGCAAATATTCCATCCGTCCTGGGATTATTGAGAAGCATCTCCTCTAAAACTTCATGATACTCCATATTGTTGTACTGTCTGGCACTTGTCTCTATTATCCTGTAATCAACACCTGCTGCATTACACACTTCCGTAAAACCTGTAGCTCTATCATCAGCCGGCATTGTATTCTCATGCACACCGCTGATATGTATCAGATGTTGACATCCTCTTTCAATCAGATGCCCTGCTGCCAAACGTCCGCCCTGGATATTATCGCATTCTACCCCAGCTGTTCCGCTTCCCAGAAAACGTTCTAAAGTGATAATAGGAATGTTAAGTCCCTTAAAAAGATCTACTTTAACAGTTCCAGTACAAAGAATAACCCCCGCAACACGATTGCTTCGGCACATCTCAAGATACTCATTTTCTTTTTCCTGCTTTTCCCGGGAATTAAATATAAACATCTTGTAGTTTCTATCATAACATGCCTTTTCCAGATTGCTGATAAGCTCCGCAAAATATGGATGCCTGATATGAGGAACTATAACGCCTATTGTATTATTTGTCTTTTTAGATAGCGAACGAGCCACCTCATTCGGTGTGTAATTGAGCTTCGCCATCGCATTATATACTTTCTGCCTTGTCTGTTCGCTGATATATCCACGATTATTCAGCACGCGTGAGACAGTGCTTACCGTAAGTCCTGTCTCGGCAGCCACATCCTTCAATGTTGCCATTTCAACTTCCCATCTAACTATTTCATTCTTTTTTATTTATGTTTTCAAGCTACTATATCTCGTATACTCCTAACATTGTATCACAATCTGCCAATACTTCAACTATTCCATTATCAACAAATATAGTCATTTCATCTAATCCTGCTTTAATCTGATACACTTTATCTGAAACAACAAATTCTCCGGTTTTCTTCTTATAAATAATATTCGTTCCGTTAATATTAAAAATATTGTCGTTTGTATCAGTACAATTACAAACCATGTAAACTTCATTATTTTCTGCCATGTAATCCAGAAATTCATGCACTGGAGCCATAGTTATCCTATAAGCATCGTCCTGACTTACTGTGTCACTTTTTACAAGTCCCAGCTTCCTCGGTATTCCCATGGCTCCAGTATACTTTCTTCCTGGAAAATCCACACGTATCCAAGGCACAAATATTGTCCTGCCATCCGTATTAGAGTAAGTCTGGGCTGCATAAGGCACATTGTTCATGTACAGGCAGTGTCTCTTGCCATTCCACTTAAAATTGTAACCATCAAATTCACCCGGATAGTAATATCCGTCAGCTGTCGTAACAAACCAGTGTTCAGACTTTTCAGTCTCACTGCTATCCGTGTCAGTTTCATCTGTAAGGCAAATCAAGTCTGGACACTCAAATCCATCCTTCAGCTCAAATCTCTGTGAAATTTCCCACTTTTCAAGATCATCTGAGCGAAGTATAGCAAATTCATTGCCATCCACCCACATGATCATAATGTATGAATTAGTCTTCTCATGCCAGAACACTTTAGGATCACGGTTCTCGTGACTTATAGTAGGCACGGTGCCTTTATCCGTCTTAATCAGCGTTCTTCCATCATCAAGGCTATATGCAAGGCGCTGTGTAGAAAGCCTTTCTGTAGTCCATGGACGGCATTCTCCGGCGGCTGTGTAGTAAAACATAAGCGCATCATCCGGCAATCCGAGACAGCTATTTTTGTTTACAAATCCACTTCCGGAAAACATATATCCGTTCTCATCGGGATACATTACTGTCTCATGCTGTGTCCAGTGTATAAGATCCCGGCTTGTAGCATGTCCCCAGCTCATGTTCTCCCATCTCGTATCAAATGGATTATACTGGAAATAAAGATGATAAACACCATCCCTGTATACTAATCCGTTTGGATCATTTATCCATCCCCTTGCCGCTGTAAAATGATATTTTGGTCGTGGCTGTTTTTCCTTTGAAAAATCAAGATCCGATTGTTCAAACTCACAATCCACCTGCCGTATCCTCTCAAAAAAAGCCTCACTTGCACTACCTTTAAGCAATAATGTTTTTCCTTTATACTCTTTTACTGAAAAACGAGCAAAATAATCAGGCTTAAAAGCCTCTGACGAAATCCCTACAGGCACCTGAAACTCGCAGATTTTTCTCTGCGAGTTTCCGTCTTCCTGTATTATTTCAAGCGTCATAAGCTCAGATTCCGTTATTACCGGAACCTCAATGTAATCTTTAGTAATTAAGAGTTTTTTCTCCATCATGTTCACTATATGTCACCTCAAATGTCTTATTGATAAAATCAGCGTTAAGCTTAGCCCACGCATCTCCATTTTTTCTAAGGATAACAAGCTTATCATCTGCACAGTCCAAAAGTTCAAATTCTCCATCAAACGCAGGATGCTCGTTTCTGAATTTCATGAGTGCAAGAAGGCTCTTTACAACAGGTCTTTCTACTTCACGCTCTATCTCCTCGAGCGTATAATAATGTCGATTGATATTTCTTCCTACCTTTGTTTCCTCGAGAAGCTTTAAGTCATTTTTGCCCGCAAGCAATCCGACATAATATACCTGCGGGATACCTGGTGCAAAAAACTGTACAGCTCTGGCAAGCAGGTATGATGCATCATCATCACCGAGAGCTGAATAATATGAACAATTTACCTGATAGATATCGAGATTATTGTAAGCTGCTGTATTGTATATCTTCTTTACATTTGCTCCAAATTTGAAGATATCCTCTTTCGTCCTGTCAATTTCATTATCCGGCAGTAGATCCTTTACATCTACCACACCAATACCATCATGCGTATCAAGTGTCGTAAACTGCTTACGTGGACAAATCCTAAGCCAATTTTTTAAGTACTGTGTCTGACCATAGTATAACCCATTTATGAGCAGCATTGGTAGTGCAAAATCATAAACATAATAATCTTTTTTTGCAATGCGTTCCTGCATGGTGTAATGCTCATGTATCTCCGGTAAAAGAGTCACTCCGTAAGGTTTTACAATATCCTCACATTCGTTCAGAAACTCCCACACATCCGGCTCAATAAAAAAGCAGCTTGTTCCTGCTTTCTTTGTTGCATAAGCGAATGCATCAAGTCTTATCATAGCCGCCCCATGTTCGCACAGAGTCGTAAGATTATCCTTTATAAATGCTTTTGCAGTGTCTGATTTGCAATTTATATCTATCTGCTCCTCATCAAATGTACACCACACCTTTTCAGTAGTGCCATCCGCAAAATGCGCTTCCACATATGGAGCACGGGGTTTTCTCTTATAGATCGCATCAACCTGTTCCTGCGTTGGCTCTCCATTCTCCCAAAAATCCTTATATCTGATGAACAGGTCTGCATACTTCGATTCATCTTTTTTCTCAAGAAAATCCTGATAATACTCGCTATGAGCCGATATATGGTTGATCATGTAATCAAACATCAGATAATATTTATCTGCTAGTCTTTCTACATCAGACCAGTCACCAAATGCGCTGTCAACTTTATGATAATCCATAGGGGCGAAACCTCTGTCTCCTGAGGAAGGAAAAAAAGGCAGGATATGCACGCCACCTATGGCATCTTTAAAATGTTTATCAAGTATATTATTCAAATCATTAAGATTATTGCCCATACTGTCTGAATATGTGATGAGCATACATTTGTTTTCCAGTTTCTTCATGTTGATCTCCTTATTTATGATTTAACTGCTCCAGCTACAACTCCATCAATGATCTGTCTCTGTAAGAACAGGTAAAGAATCACGATAGGTGCCACTGTTAGGACTAATGCTGCCATAATAACTCCATAATTTGCTGAATATGTACCATAAAATACATATGTCGAAAGAGGAAGTGTATACAGATCTTTCTTTCCAAGCACAAGCGATGGGAGAAGATAGTCATTCCAGAATGCAAGTACATTTAAAATAACAAGTGTCGCTGTTGTAGGCTTTAAAAGAGGAAATACCACCTTAAAAAATGTCTGCACCTTTGTACATCCATCCAAATAAGCAGCCTCCTCTAATGATGCAGGAATTCCACTTTTTATGAACCCCTGATATATGAATACCGACATACTCATTGCAAATCCTGTATGCATGAATACAAGAGTTAATCTGTGATTTAACAAATTTAAATTAGCTCCATAAATAGACACAAGAGGTATCATTATAGCCTGGAACGGTATAATCATCGCAGCTACCATCAATGCAAAAAATATTTTTGCAAAAAGATTGTTTGCCCTGCAAAAATAATACGCAGTCATAGATACGAGAATAACTACCGCCAACGTACTAAATCCTGTTACGAAAAGCGAGTTTCCAAACGCCTTAAGGAAATCCATCTTTTCAAATGCTTTTACATAATTTTCCAATGTATAGCCCTTTTCAGCTACTAAAGACAAAGGATTGGTGATTATATCACGTTTCTGCTTAAATGAGTTAAGTACTACTACCAAAAAAGGAATCATATAAAGCACAAAAAGTGCTGCAATTATGATAAATCCAACTACTCCGGCAGCTTTCTTCTTTGTTCCGCCTGCCTGCGATGCGCCTCTTGCCATTATGCCTCTACCTCCTTCTTTTTACCTACATATATCTGTACTCCGCTTATCAGTGCAACTATCACAAAAAGTATAAGTGCTTCTGCCTGACCCACGCCATAATTTCTTGCTGTAAATGCCTTATCATATACGTGCATTGCAACAAGTTTTGTCGTGCCATAAGGCTCTCCTCCAGTCAGAGTAAGGTTTACATCATAAACCATAAATGCTCTTGACAAAGTAAAGAAAAGACATATTACAAACGAAGGAACCATAAGAGGCAGAATGATGCTTTTCATCTTCTGTAATCCTGTTGCTCCATCAATGCTGGCCGCCTCTAAGACATCCTCTGAAAGGCCAGTAAAACCAGCGATATATATAAGCATCATATATCCTGAAAGCTGCCATACAGTGACAATAACGAGTGTCCAGAAGGCCTTTGTCGGATCAGAAAGCCATGACTGTGAAAATATTTTCCAGCCAAGATTTTCACCAATCTGTACTATTACCCTCGAAAATATAAACTGCCATATAAATCCTAGCACTACACCACCGATCAGGTTTGGAGTAAAAAAGCCGGCTCTAAAAAAATTCTGTCCTTTTATTCCATTTGTGAGAGCATATGCCAGTAAAAATGCAATTATATTTACAAGCAGAACTGTTACTACTACATACTTAAGCGTAAGTCCAAGCGATGACCAAAACTCCGTATCCTGAAATACGGCCTTATAGTTCGCGAGTCCTACAATGTTCTTTACACTACTTACGCCGTTCCAATCTGTAAGAGTTAAATAAAATCCATAGATGAACGGTATCATAACCACGGCAAAAAATATTGCGCAGCCTGGTATTGCAAATATACACAAATTTTTAATCTTTTCGCCTGTTTTCCTTCCCATAATCTTTGTTCCTTTCTAGTGCCATATGAAGACGCATACCTTTCCCAAAAGTTTATTAGTGTGTGATCACGGCTCACGTAACATATATTTATATCGCAAGCCGAAATCACTCACATTTTAAATCAAGATATTTTGAGCATTGTTACTGCTGTGCCTGCCAGTACTCATCAATCGCACTTGCCAGGTCTGCCTTTGAGCTCTGATTAGCAATATATTTCTGCATTGCTGCTCCAAGTACCTGCCAATGATCTGAAGGTGCTACGAAACATGATGAATATGTTTTTCCATTGTCCATTTTTTCCTTCATATCTCTAGAAAGTGGATCAACTGGCTCTACTTTATTGTTTGAGTTAGCAGGAACAATATTTACATCCTCTACAAGCATCTTCTGGGCAGTTTCATTATAAACCATCCAGTTAAGGAACTCTTTTGCTGCATTCTGCTGATCCTCAGTTGCCTGAACATTATCAATAATAACCTGTTTTGTTGCTGAAGCCTGCATTCCGGTATTTGCTACAGCACTTGTATCATTTCCTAGTTTTGTAACTATTCAGTACAGAAATATGCGGTACCGCATATTTCGTAAGAAAACGTATATTATGTAGGAGCAAGCGCCCATCAGCGAAGCTGATTCTAATGCGCTTGCAGCTCGCAACTGTGAAGGTACTGAGCAGTTACAGTTTTTTTAATGCAGAGGTTACATTTTTCCTCAAAAAAAGCTGCAACATCCAATTTACCGAATGTTGCAGCCAAAATCTTTAGTTTTATGTCTCTGCTTTCGCACAAACCACCTTACAATCTTTCTTATAGCAAGCTATTCCGTACTTAATGAAATTACGCATTCCATCCTGTTTTAGCTTATCCACATAATGCTTTTCTTCAATCTGCTCTAACGCCCTGTCGCAGGCAGCTTCCATGTCACCATCCTCGGCATATTTTAGTTCTATCACCACGCCAGTCCTGTTATCAGGTATCTCAACGAGTATATCACTGTATCCTATTCCCGATTCTGCATTTGACTTTGTAAGCCAGTTTTCTTTGTAACCAAGCAGTCCAAGTAAAATTCCATGATAGAAGTTTTCTTTCTTTTCTTTTGGAACTGCGGTATCTCTTATACTTATTGTATTCCAGAGATAATCTCCAAAGAGCTGTTCTATTTTTTCCGGATTTTTCTCAAAAAATGCATTACAGAATTCTTCTAATTTGGTGCCATCTTTTTTTGATGTATCGCTGAACCACTCCCTTATCTTTTTTATAAACAGATTTCTTATTTCCCTGTTCGGAATTGACAGACGGTACTTGCCGCTTTGCGTACATCCACGCTGTGTCAGATACCCGGTTGTAAAAAGCACACTCCACAAATGTTCAATGCTGTTATCAAGCTCATCATAAGTAAGCTCCTGTGAAATGTCCTTTTCAATACATTCGCCCGATATGAGCCGCTCTATTTCATCCTTCGTGCGCGTATCAGCTTTATCGATAAATCTGCGGACAATAGCATTTCCACTCGAATTAGACCAGTAATCCTTCGGGCGGGCATTTTCATCAAATCTCAGCTCATCAATGTAATTTATAACATCCCACGGACAATATATATCTGCATTTCCGAAATGATATCCATTATACCATTCCTTTATCTCTGCCAGATGCGAAGACAGACCGTAATAGTCAAGCATTTCCCTGACCTCACTATCAGTAAATCCAAAATGCTCATCAAATCTCGTATCCATAATCGAAAGTACTTTAAAGTTATTAAGTCCTGTAAAAATGCTTTCTTTAGAGACACGCAGACACCCTGTTAAAATAGCAAACTGTAAACTATCATTTGACTTTAATGCCTGACCAAACATCCCCCTGATTAATGAAACCATTTCTTTATAATATCCATTCAAAAAAGCCTTATCCAGAGGAACATCATATTCATCAATAAGTATTATAACCTTCTGTCCAAAATGCTTACATAACAACTGTGATAAAACCTGTACGCTCGATATAAGCTGGTTTTCATCCATTGTATTCATTCCGTTATGCAATGCGATTATTGATTTATATCGTCTGATTTCATTTTCTGAGAGTCTTTCGCTTTGAGCTAAGAAATCGAATCTTTCCGCTTCCAGACCTATTAACTCGGTTAATCTGTATTTGGCATCTTCAAAGCACAATCCATCTACGCCTTTAAGTGTAAGGCAAATTACAGGGTATTTTCCCATATATTCTTCACACAGTTCTTTATTTTTGGAAATATATAATCCATCAAACAGTGATGCATCCGTGCCGATCTCAAAAAAACTCTTCAACATGCTCATATTTAGTGTCTTACCAAACCGACGGGGACGGGTAAATAGATTAATTTCTCCCCAATTACTCAATATCTGTTCTATAAGCTTTGTCTTATCAATATAATAAAATCCATGCTTCCGAACTTTTTCAAAACTGTCTATCCCTACCGGTGTTTTCTTTACCATTGCCATAAATGCCTCCGAAAAAAATCAGTTATACTATATGCATATAGTATAACTGATAAAACCGACAAATACAATTTATTAGCGTAATTGTTCATTACCTTCATTTCACTTCAACATAGAACAGTTATTGATATAGCCATCATCTTCTTTCTCTTCCGGGCGGGAATTATATGCTTCTGTACAATCTTCCTGCTCCTTTACGTCACATGCAGTAGCATACAATCTATCTCCATAAACATCATATACAAGCAAGTCAAAATTCCATTTGCCATCATTATCAAAAACACTGAGTTCTTTTGTATTTAGATCATACTTTATGATAGTTAAATAGTGAGTACCTTGCATTGCTCCAAGCATATATACATAATCCCCTACCGGATATATATAATTTATGGCATATATATTGTCTGTTAATTGTACAGATTCTTTTGTTTCTCTGCTGTATGAAAATAGCTGATCACCATAGTCATTATCATCATCATATACTCTTTCAGAATAATATATGAGATCATTTTGCTTATCGTATACAGTTAATGGATATTGAGAAGAATACTCGACAGTGTGAATTTTTATCTCATTTATATTTTCATCATCAACATCAATATAATTAGCATTTGACATCATCATCCCGGAAGAATCCTCGTACGTCTCAGTAATAGATAGATATTCTGAATCTTCAGTATGATACTCTGTATTTATTACTTGCAACTGTGTATTCTGCTGCGTATCCTCTTCTTTTTTTTCACTGCCTCCGAACAAATTTGGCATTGCTATCACTATTACTATAGTAGAAAACATACATAGCTTAATCTTTATATAATTCTTTTTCATGCTATTCTTATTCATGTCCTTATTATCTTGAATATTCGTAATAACCATTATCTATTGAAATTGAAGAACTCCATGTATACCCCCACTTTTCAACTCCCGTCTTCCAAATATCTAACACGGCGTCAGGCATACAACCAATATCCCACTTATACATAGTGAATTTTTGTCTTTTTCCCGTTCCCTTTACCGGAGCCTCGCATGTTATAGCTGTCCCTGCCTTCGGATAACCAACATGACCTCTGGTAGCAACGTCTCCCTTATTTAATTTGTGATCAGCCTGACCTGTTGAATCTGTAAAATCAGTAAATCTTCCATACCCATATACTACAGATTTACCAGAATATAAAACATTATTATTACCACTATTTCCTCCCCACATATAATTGGTATTTACTTTTGGAGATCCTGTTGCAAAATAATCTCCACAATTAGAACACTTAGTAGCGCTTGCCTTGCTATTCGAATATGAAGAATTTATATCTGTAATCCGTCCATCATCACCATAATAAACTACCGTCCCTTTTGATGCTAACAACGTGTCTGTTTTTTCCGTTTTGATTTCATTAAGATCTATATTTTCCTTCTTCAATAAATCCTGTCGCGCCCATTCAAAGACACTTCCATTTTCATAATTTTCGTTTGCCTCACCACCCTGGATTATTTTGTACTCGTATTCTTTCTAAGCCTCTGAATATTCACGAAGGCTTTTACTATCGCATCTCCAACAGCATCTTGCGCATCCGCATCATTTTCCACTATTGTATATGCTAATCTATACATGCCCTCTTTATTTTCAAAGATCAGCTCCGCAAGTTCCCCCTTTGTTATTATTTGCATATGCTTTTCCCTTTCTTAAACAGTTTATATACATTAGACAGTATAAATATAGTATAAATTAGTCAATTATCCAAGATTATCACATATAATTTTCAAGGTTAAATATACAGTCACAGCTATTTGCAACAATATTACTATATACATATCATTGCTCAATAATTCTATCGTCCTGCTTCTATAAATTGATTTTATGGAAAACATTATCGCAAATCCTAGTACAAAAATCAAAAAACAAAGTTAATCTATTATTTTAAAAAATTCAAAAAAAGAAGCCCCGACCGAAATCGAAGCCCCCTATGCCTTAGTTTATTACATGATTAAATGGTCAAAAGGTATCATCGATGCATGCTCGCATGCAATTTGATGAATACCTTAGTGACCCGCACTACACCGAGAAAGTAGCAATTTACTATGCGAAGCTAGTAAATTTGCGGATTTCGAGGTGGAGTCAGATTACGGGAATGCGAAGCATGTAGTAATCTGATTAATCATAAATGAGGTGCAAAATACCTTTTGACCCTCATTTCATTATTATATATGAGTTATTTCATTAACTATTTTGCCTGAAATTTATTTGCGAGTACCTTCGTCAATATGTTGATGATGAATACGATCACAAGCAGTACTACCGCTATTCCAAATGCTACATCAAATTTTCCTTCACTCGTCGCTGAGAGGTAAAGCTTGATGGTGAGTGTTCCACCGGACTGCATGATCTTTGAGAGAAATCCACTTGCTGTTTTTGGAAGCATTCCTGCACTTCCTGCTGTAAAAAGCAGTGCCGCAGACTCTCCTACGATTCGTCCAATTGCAAGGATCACACCTGTGATTATTCCCGGCATGGCTGACGGAAGCAGAATGGTGCGGATCGTATGCCATTTTCCGGCACCGAGTCCGACTGCTCCATGTCTGTAACTATCAGGTACGGTCTTTAATGCCTCCTGTGTGTTTCTCGTGATAAGAGGAAGTACCATGAGTGTAAGTGTCAGCGAACCTGTGAGAATGCTATAGCCAAAGCCCAAAGTCTGTCCGAAAAACATCATTCCAAAAAGACCGAATATGATCGATGGAATTCCTGAAAGTGTCTCTGTAGCAAATTCTATTCCTGATACAAGTTTTCCCGGTTTTGCGTACTCATTGAGATATACTGCTGCACCTACACCGATAGGAGTAGCGATGAGCATAGTAATCACGATAATATAGAGTGTATTAACCAGATTTCCCGCTATTCCAAGTGTTCCACGCAATACAGATGTTTCACAAGTAAGAAATTCCCAGTTTATCTGTCCAATTCCCCTGACGAATACATAAACTATAATGCCTGCCAGCAAAAGAACTGAAATAGCTGCGCACAGATAGATGAAAAAATATACTATATTGTCGCCCATACGATGGCGTTTTCCATTGATACTAGTCATTTTCCACGGCTCCTCTCTTTTTGAGTTTCATAAGGGTGAGATTGATTATCATAATAAACACAAAAAGTACAAGACCTACTGAGAAAAGTACCTGTCTGTGAAGTCCACTGGCATATCCCATCTCGCTTACAAGCTGTGTAGTCAAAAAACGCACTGAATTGAACGGAAGTGGAAAACTTACTGTTCCACCGGCCACCATGTTGATAGCCATGGCTTCCCCGAGTGCGCGTCCTATTCCAAGGACAATTCCTGTCATGATACCTGATTTTGCTGCCGGCACTGTCACTTTAAAAATTGTCTGTATCTTTGTAGCCCCCAGCGCAAGCGAAGCCGCTCTCATCTGCTGCGGTACTGCTTTTATTGATGAAACACTCATGTTTATTACTGTCGGCAGGATCATTATCGCAAGTACGATAATGGCAGCCAGAAGGTTTGATCCACCTGTAAACTGATGTGTCTGTGAGCCCTCAAAAAAATGTTTTTCCAGTTTATACATCAGTGGATTTAATATCATAAGTCCTAAAAGTCCATAGATTACTGATGGAATTGCTGCAAGAAGCTCCACTGCAGGCTGTACGATAGCTGCAAGCTTTTTGTTTGATACTTCGGTAAGAAATACTGCCGTAAGCAGTGCGATCGGCACTCCGATAAGTATTGATACGGCTGTTCCTATGATCGACGTAAGGATTATATACAATATTCCGTAGCTTGGGCTGTCCGCTGTAGGTGCCCACTGTGTTCCGAATAAAAGGTGTGTCACACCTACCTTGGCAAATGCCGGTGTACCTTTTAGGAACATATATAATGTAATTGATAATACTGCGAATATTGCCACTACAGCACACACCGTGAATATGATCTTAGCAACATTCTCTACCATGGATTTTTTTCTCATTTGATACTCCTTTTTTTACATATTTTATATTCCTGCAAAATTTCCTCAGAAAATTATCATTTCCTGAGGAAACTATTTTGCTTTTTAAATATGTATTTCAGTTACCACCTTATTACTGTGGGAGGATAAGTCCTACAGATTTGATAACTTCCTGACCTGCATCTGAGTTGATGTAATCAAACCATGCTTTAACTGTGTCATTCTGCTCGTCAATCTTGCCCTTTGTTGCCATAACGAATGGACGAGAAAGGAGATATTTTCCGGCTACGATATTCTCCTCAGTAGGCTCTACTCCATCAAGATTCATTGCTGTTACTGTGTCATCAAGTACATCAAGTGAAACATATCCGATTGCTCCCGGTGTTGAACCAACTTTTGCTAAAACTGCTCCTGTTGAGTCAAGCTCCTGTGCATATTTGCACTGATCTGCGATATCAAGAAGTTCCTCAAAAGCTCCTCTTGTACCTGATGCAGCCTCACGACCGATAACTACGATTGCCTCATCGTTTCCGCCAAGCTCGTTCCAGTTTGTGATCTCGCCGGTGTAGATTTTCTTGAGGTCATCTGATGAAAGTTCTGTAACTGAGTTGTCTTTGTCAGTGATAACTGCGATTCCATCGATTGCTACGATGTTTTCCTCAATTCCGTTTGCTTTCTCATCATCTGTAAGTGATCTTGATGAATCTCCGATATCACAGCTTCCTGCTGTTACAGACTCGATTCCAGCACCTGATCCTGTATACTCAACTGTCACTGTTACATTTGGATTCTCCTCCATGAATGACTCTTTAAGTGCCTCACAAAGTTTCTCCATTGAAGTACTTCCTGCAAGTGAAAGAGTTCCGCTTACTTCGCTGCCTGATGATGTGCTGTCGTTTGAACCTGATGAGCTATCTGAGCCACATCCTGTGAATGCTGTTGTCATAAGTGTTGCTGCTGTTGCCAGTACTAAAAGTTTTCTCATACGATTTTTCATTTTAATTTCCTCGTTTCATTGCTTTCTTTTTCAATTCTTTTCTGTTACAAGTGATATAATAATGAGGAAATGTAAAATGCAAAATCATCAGTTTGTAAAGTTGACGTAAAAATTCAAGCTTCGCACACTTCATTTTTCTATATGCCGGCATAGTACACTATGAGTGCGAAGCTTGAATTTCTACAATATTACCGTAAATTCAATTGATCTGCCATCTTCACTTCTGGCAGTTATTTTTCCTTTGTGTGCCTTTACTATGGCATATGCCGCTGAAAGGCCTATTCCAAAGCCTCCTGTCTTTGAGTTGTGCGATGTGTCAGCTCTGTAAAATCTCTCAAAAAGCATATCCTGTCTGCCCTTTTGGATATTCGCACTCTCATCTACCGTATTCCATACTGTGATGATGCGGTTTTTGCCTGCTACTTTCATAGATAGCTTTATCTGCGGTTTCTGATTTATAATGATTGACTCATTTTTCGTTTGTGTCTGTTCTATTGAAATAGTTTTATCTCGATTATCGTTTTCATGGCTTACAGCACTATATCCCGAGTACTTCATGGCATTATCCAGAAGAAGTGATACGAGCTGTCTGATCGTTTTTTCATCTCCTGTATACAATACGCCTTCTGCCACATCTATATCAAGTTGCTTCTGTCTGGTCTGCGCCACTGCCTTAAACGGCTCAGCAGTATCGAGTATCGCATCTGACAATGAAAATTCCAGCATTTCAAGCTTTGTGGCTTCCTCATCCATACGTGACAGAAATACAAGTTTTTCTGTAAGTGATGTCAGGCGGGCAACCTGCTTTCTTGTGCTCTGTGTCCACTCATTTTCACCCTCCATCATTTCGATGACCTCTGTGTTTGCGTCTATTATGGTAAGTGGAGTCTTGATCTCGTGGCTGGCATCGGTTATGAAGCGTTTCTGCTTCTCGTAACTTTCCGACACAGGTCTGAGCACTTTGCCCGAAAAGAAATATATCATGACAAATACCACGATAAGTCCCAGTGCGCTTATTCCTGCACTCGCCCATAAATATGTCTTTATGGTGGACAGCTCTCTTTGACAATTTAAAAATATATACATGGTTGAGCCATCTTTATCCACAGTCATGTACTTATAACTGTCCATATATCCACTTTTTCCGTCACCTGTTTTGCCGGATGTCCACAAATTCTTAGCATACTCTGCTGCTGTCTCAGATGATATGGACGCTATCTTTCCCGTGTCAATCTTTTCCACATCACCGCTATCGCTTATCGTGACAGTAAAATATCTCGTATCAAATTGGCTCTCAGGTGATATGCCATGGCGTTTCAGATCATCCTGTCCCATGACTTCTGGTGGTTCTTTCTTATCGACAGAGGTGTTTTCGGTTGTGTCGGAATCGTTTGAGTCATTTTGATCTTTGTCTTCTGCCGTGCCTACATCATCACGTTTATCCGGAGCCTGCGATGACAAATCCGGGAAAGTTCCGTCATTTCCGGCTATAAGCTCAAGCCTTGCGTCCAGCGAATCATTTGTGCTTATGTAATTTGCAATGTTTATTGTTCCTACGATAGCAATGAGCACGATGGAAACAGATATCATCGCTATCGCTATGAATTTTCTTCTGAGTTTTTTTAACATATATTTATCCTACAACCTTATATCCACTATTCCACTATCGAATATCCCACACCGCGTGTCGCTTTGATCTGCGCCACAGATCCTACGGATGTAAGTTTTTTGCGCAGATATGATATATACACCCAGACAACATTCTGTTCTGCATCTGAGTCATACCCCCAGATCTTATCCATGAACTGATCTGCTGATATGATCTGTCCCGGATTGGTCATTAGCATCTCAAGCATCTGATATTCTTTATTTGCAAGCCTCATGCCTTCTTTATTTTTGGGACCACTTAAAATATATGTAGATCTATCAAGCGTGACGTCTGCAAATGACAATACAGCGTCAGTCGTGTCAGCCTGTCTTCTGGTCATCGCGCGTATACGCGCCAAAAGTTCCTTCATTGAAAATGGCTTGGTCAGGTAATCATCTGCACCGCTGTCGAGTCCCTCCACTCGGTCATCTATTTCTGCCTTTGCTGTCAGAAGAAGTACAGGGACTGAAATGCCGTGGCTTCTTATTGTCTTAAGAACTGTGATACCATCCATCTTAGGCATCATAATGTCTAGTATGACACCATCATAGTTATCTCCGTTTTCTATGTAGTCAAGCGCCTCCGCACCGTCATAGACGGCATCTACCGAATAATTATTATGTTTTAATACCGCAACCAGCGCACGGCTTAAATCCTCCTCGTCCTCTGCCAGCAATAATCGCATACTCTCCTCCTGTTAAACTTCTTAATTCATTTGACCCTTTAATCATTATAATTTGATTGAATCCCTGTTACAAGAACTTGTTATATAAAAATCCCTATTTTACAGTGACACCTCCGTCTCTGTTCCCGATGTTGTAAGCGTGTATGTCTGTCCTTCTGAAAGATCCTTTGTGCTTATTATCACACAGTCATAGGCTTTGAGTGCTGTGTAGGAAACTATCACGTTTCCATCACTGTCTGTCAGTGTTACATCGCCCGCCTGCATCTGCGAATCAAGCTTGACAAAGGCTACCTGCTGGTCGGACTCATCACTTATCTCCTCAGCCATTCCACTGCTTCCTATTGCCACAACCGTTCCACCGTTTATGTAGCAGGATGATCTGTCACCATAGTCAATCGCACTGTTTCCATTATCTGATGGACCATCTATGTATACTTCACCGCCATTTATCGTCAGATCTCCGTTTGAGTCGAGTCCGTCACCTCCTGCAAGCACATGTATGCTGCCTCCGTTTATCTCCATCCACATCTCATCTGTTGATGTGTCATTCTGTACGTTGTCATCATCTGCTGAATCGGTGTCTCCCGGAGCTTGCATTCCCATAAAGCCGTCACCGCCCATGCCGCCAAAACCGCTTGCGTCATTTCCTCCGGCTGCATTTATGCCGTCATCACTGGCTGTGATGTCGATATCTCCGTCATTTATCGTTACTGTCAGTCCCTCAAGTCCCTCATAGCACTTCGAGATCGTTATCGTGCCGCCATTTACAAGCAGAGCCTCATCAGAATGTACTCCGTCATCTCCTGTGGAAAGTGTGTATGTTCCTGCATTGAGTGTCACATCCGAATTGCTGTGTACGGAATCGTCTGCTGAATCTACATTGAAAGTACCTCCGTTTACATATATCGCTCCGTCAGCCTTGATACCCTTGGTGCTAGTGCTATCCTCTGTTGTGCTGTCGCTTGTAGTATTATCGTTTGTCGTATCATTCGCAGCCACGCTGTCCTGACCGGTGCTTTCTGTAGAGACTGTCGTGGTGTCAGGTACCTGCTGTGTATCTCCACCATTTGATGTATCACCGCTTGGTTTTTCCGGTGGTGTCTGCTTATCTGTACTGTCTGTACTTCCTGCATTTTCTCCCGGTGCACCATCCGGCATCTCCGGTGGTGTCTGTCCGTTTCCATTACTGCTGTCAGATGAATCGCTGCCTGTCTTATCAGGTGGAGTTGGCCTGTCTGTGCTGCTATCGGATGAGTCACTGTTTGGTGTTTCTCCCATCTGAGGAGCATTTCCGTCACCTCCGTTTCCACCGTCAGGTGCGCCTCCCGGGCCTCCACCCATCATATCATTGTGGGTTTTTGTAGAGTTTTCTGCTCCGCCACCGGCTGTTATGTCAAAGGTTCCATCATCTATCTGTACCACATAAGATGCATCGATTCCATCGCCTGTACTCTCGATTGAGTAATCACCGCCGGCTATGTATACAAAGCCTTTTTCCTCATCGTCGGTATTCTCAGAATGTATGCCATCCTTGCCGGATACGAGATTAAACGCACCTCCTGCTATGCGGACACTGTCCTTGCCTGATAAAGCGTGGCTTGCAGCTGTGATATTGTAAGTGCCGCTCGTAAGCTTCAGATCATCCTTTGAAACAATGCCGTGACCATACTCGGAATTGATGGTAAGTGTACCGTTTCCGTTAAGTGTCAGATCGTCCTTTGAGAAAATGACTGCATCTATATTGTTGTCATCAATCGCTTCATACTCCGCAGTGTTCATAAGGATATTCTCTGAACCCTCTGCAAGTGTGATAAAAGTCTTGTCCGCACTCTTTACATATATGGCTGCGCTTGAGGCGCATGTGATGTCAGCATTATCAAGCACGAGCTGTACCTTGGCATCATCCGCATCCACGATAACCTGTCCCTCTGTCAGAGTTCCCGACAGGATATACGTGCCTTCCTCAGTAATCGTAATGACATTTCCATCAACTGTCACACCATTTACAGAAGTTTCTTCTTCATCATTTCCCATGGTAAGTGTGGTGGAATCGTCTGCCAGATTGATGTGTACCGCCTCACTCTCCTCATAGCCTACATCCAGATCTCTGTTTGTGAACATATCATCATATGAATAAATGCCGTTTGCACTTGCTACAGCTGTGGCAGTCTGTGTAGATTCAGTTCCCAAAGCCGCACTTGCTGGCGAGCCACACGCTGTTACAGACATCGCCATGATGACTGCTGCGCCTATCACTCCGTATAATTTTATATTCTGAAAGTATTTTTTTGATTTTCTATAACTCATTGATGTTTACCTCCTGTTGCATAATTGCTATCTCAAGGTTTCCATTTCTGCAGCGAAGCTCATCTATAAACCGCTTCTCTACTGCCTGATCTTTTAATGTTACGTGATATGTAAGTTTGTAAAGACTTCCCATATTTGATGTTTTTACAGATACAACCTCACAGTTTGTAAGGTATTTTTCAAAGAGATCGTTAAATGCCTCTCCGTAGTTTAAATCTTCAGGTATTGTAATCTTTAATGTCTTGTCATTTGTTGCTTTTTTATGTGTTCCAAAGCCTGTGATATTGAGCATGAGCATTACCATACCCATGATAAATGCGAAAAGTACTGCAAATGCGAGATATCCCATTCCTGCGATAAGTCCGGCTGCCATTGCAAGGAAAATAGTTCCTATCTCTTTGGCAGTTCCCGGTACTGAACGAAACCTTACAAGTGAAAAAGCTCCTGCGACTGCAACTCCCGCTCCCACGTTTCCGTTTACCATCATGATCACTATGCACACCACTGCCGGAAGCATTGCCAGTGTCACCGCAAAGCTGGCTGTGTATCTGCTTTTGTAGGTGTAAACCCATGTGATAAAAGCTCCTATTACCAGTGAAACTGCTATGCATAGTATGAATTCCGGTACTCCTATGACCGTTGTAGTTGTTGTATCAAATAATCCTGTAAAAATGTTGCTAAGCATATCTTAGTCCTCCATATCTTCTATTTCTTATCTTTTATTTTGTATTTTCTGTTTTGATTTCTTTATCTGCTTCACTAATTATGTATACTTATATAAACCTTACATCTATAAACAGCACTTCTCTAAGCATTCATAAGTCCGATCGCTGCAGCTACATTCTCACAGTCGAAATCTTCCTGTACATTCTTCTGTCTGTGCTGCTCACATATAGTACGGTAAGCTGTGCCGTATTTAGAAAATGATGTCTTGTATATCTGATTTTCCGTCAGAAAATCAACCATCCACCGCGGTATCGCGCCCGCTGTCTTTACTTCCATGAGCACCTGTCCCTGTTTTAGTATCGGTGTGCCGTAAATGCCATTGCAAAGTGACAGATCGTAATCTCTCCAAAGTATATTTCTGTCAAATGTCACCCTGAATTCATGGTCATCCTTTGCATAAAAAGCTTCTCTTTCGTATGAGAGCAGCACTGCCGGTGCTATCCCTTGGTACATCCTCATGCAGTAATCTATCTCTCTGGATATCTGCGTATCCATGATCTTTTTATGTTCTAACAGGTATTCTTTAGACTGTTTTTCCGTCATGGAAATGCGTCTTTTATAAACTACCGAGTTGAATTTTTTCTTTAGCTCAACAAACACCTGTGTATCCTCATCTGCCACCCCATAGCTTCTTAGTCTGAGTTTTTCTTTGTAAATCGGATGATCCATGGATCTGCGTATCAGCAGATAGTCAGGTGTGTCAAAATACAGGCTGCACACTGTGCTTCTGCCGTGTACATCAGCTATCATATGCTCCGACATGACCTGCATCAGTTTGTCTAAGGTTTTTTCATCTATCATGTATTTGATCTCACATCTTTTAAAAATCATCTGTTCTGACATATTTTTGTGTTCCTTTCCTTTTGATGGACTCATACTAACATGTCAACCTTAAATGAACTTTAAAGTGTGGGAAGTTTGAGAAAATAAAATTAAAAATCCGGTTGCAACAAGTGCGGCCGGATTTCATGATGTAATATTTAATTTTTATTTTCATTTTGAATAAATGACAGAAATGCTGTGCTGTCTTTAGGTTTTGAAAAATAGTATCCCTGAATATAATCAATTCCCAGATCATAGAGCTTGTTAAACTCTTCCTTTTTTTCAATTCCTTCAGATACTATCTCAAGTTCAAGCTGCTGGATCATACTCATTGCAGCATCCATGACAGGCTTGCCTTTTCCATTCTCGAAATAAGCACTTGTCATGCCCTTATCGAATTTGACTATATCTATAGGCATATCAACTATATAGTTAAGATTTGACTGCCCTGTTCCAAAATCATCGAGTGCAAATCTGACACCGATTTTTCTCAATTCATTCATATTCTTAAGCAATATCTGTTTTTCAATGACTGATGCGGACTCTGTTATTTCAAGCACGATTGCTTTCGGATCCACATTGTATCTATTCATAATTTCTATAAAATCACTTGCAAGATTCTCATATGCGCACTGGACTACTGAGAGATTGATCTCTATATACTCAAGCCCTAATGACTTAAGATCATTCTTCTGGATAAACTTACAGGTATTTTCAAAGACGCGTTCTCCAAGTCTTATTATGAGACCTCTTTTTTCCGCTATTCCTATGAATCTGCCCGGTGGTATTATCTCACCATCTCTTCCTATAATACGAACAAGTGCCTCTGCTGTAGTAAAGCAGCCTTTTCTTGTATTATATATAGGCTGATAAAATACCTGCACCCTGCCCTCATTTAGTGCATCTATTATCTCATTTTCTATACTTTTTTCGTCATATATGCGGTCGATCACATCATCATCTATGAGTACTGCATCTGTACATGGAAACTCCGCCCGGTTCTGCTTAACATACTGGAATATGCTAAGGACATCGGCCGGTCTTTTGACACACCTTGTAGTCTCAACACAGTATATCTCAAGCAAAAGCATACGCATATTATCCTTGCCCCACGGCTTCTCAAAGCGTTCTGTTATACGCCTTATCGCATTATGTGCGTCCTCGACTTCATCAAATACCAATATAAACTCACTGGTTGAGCTTCTGAAAGTAAGAGCCTTTGGTATGGCTGCAATATATTTTACCACCTCAGCAGCTATATTATTTTCTAACTCAAAGGAAAAAGTACTGTTGCGATTGTTATCATATCTGACACAGACGATCGATACATTTTTCTTTCGTCCATAAATATCCCTCATATACTCAAATAAAGCATTCAGATTAAATAAACCTGTATCGCGGTCCATATTGGTCATAGGATTCTCAAGCAGGAGATACAGCACGATTATTCCAAGCATACTTGCAAAACCGACGATTAGAATGCTATTATCCAAAAACTGTACAAGCGCTGCCAACATCCAGATTGCTATCCATACAATTATTCCTTTTCTGCGGTTCTCATTCATGGTATCTTTGAACTTATTTGCTATAGCTACTGCAGCCATAAGATGCAATATAGAAACAATATATGTCACAAGAACTGATGCTCCATATGTGTATGTACCGCTGGCACCATCGTGGATATATATAGGAAGGCATGACACAGTAACAACTGCTATCGTTGCATTTAACAGTGTACGACGTCTCCATTTGATCTCAAGTTCGTCAGAATTGAATATATCAATACATACATACCAGAATGCAGCCATTGATTCCCAGGTCACTGTCCACAAATATATCTTGCAAATCAAATGTACCCAGAAAACTGGTATGGAATCACTTTTTTCTATTGCTGCCACTGATGCGATATCAAATATCAATGCCAGCATAACAACTATACAGATGATAAAAAAAGCTTGCGATGTTTTTAATTTTAACCTCTTTTGTGACATATAGAAATATAATATGATTATCATCACCAATATGCCACATATCTGTGCAACTATATTCATAAACGCCTCCAATACCCTAGTACTATATTACCACATTGTCTATAGCATATCAAATAAATGATACTGATTTCAAATTGTAAAAATACACAAAAAAAGACTACACATTCTAGAGAAAATGCATAGTCAAAATTCATCGGCGTGACAAGATTCGAACTTGCGACCTCTACGTCCCGAACGTAGCGCTCTACCAAACTGAGCCACACGCCGAAATATGCTGTTTGCAACTATTAGATAATATCATAATCTGTATTTTTTGTCTACCCCATAATACAATGAATGTGCTAATATAATATTTATATCCTCAGAGTTCCCACACGTAAAATATTGCTGGTGCTGCCTGGGAGGGCTGTGCAATTGCCGATAGCAAAACATTTAGCTGCGATTGCGTAAATTTGTTAGGCGTCGATTTTGGGCTCGAAGTGAGTTCTGCTATCGACAATCGCACATCCCACATCCCAGGCGACACTACACCAAAATAATGTGTGGGAAGTCTGAGTAAATATAATTATTATAGGAGAATTCATATGAATAAAACAGCTCTAATAACAGGGGCATCGCGTGGCATCGGAGCCGCGATTGCACGAAAATTCGGATCATGTGGCTACAATCTGTCACTTTGCTGCCACAATTCCGTTGATAAATTACAGACTCTTGCAGATGAACTTCATGACAGTTACGGTATAGAAGTCCTTTGTTTTATGGGAGATGTGGGAGATTATACATTTGCAGCTGACATGGTTCAAAAGACTCTCGCTCATTTTGGGCATATAAGTATACTTATAAATAATGCCGGAATATCATACATCGGACTGCTCAGTGATATGTCTATAGAGGAATGGAATAATATCATCTCCATCAATCTAACCTCTGTTTTTTCATTTTCCAAGCTGGTTATTCCTGGAATGGTTGAAGCTAAAAGCGGTCGTATAATACAGATCTCATCTGTATGGGGCAATGTAGGTGCTTCCTGTGAGGTTGCTTATTCTGCCTGCAAGGGAGGTATCAATTCTTTTACAAAAGCTCTCGGCAAGGAACTGGCGCCATCCGGCATTGCGGTAAATGCGATTGCCTGCGGTGTCATAGATACCGATATGAATCGATGCTTTGATGATGAAGAACGAAGCGAACTGTCTGATGAGATACCCGTCGGACGATTTGCCACTGCTGATGAGGTTGCCAACATGACTTATTCTGTAGCCACTGCTCCGACATATCTTACCGGTCAAATCATAACCTTCGACGGTGGGTGGATTTAAGATTTTCTGACGCGTAACGCGTTCTCTTTAAATAAGAATTATAACGCGTAGCGCGTCTTTTGGCGGTCAGGCTTATCTTTTGAGCTAAAATCAGCTCATGAAGAATACAAAGAAGGATTTTACCAACGATGAACTAAGACGAAGAGCCATCCTTTCAGAGCGACTGGATCATCTGATGAGGCTCAATAAGTTTACAAACAAATCCCTCGCAGAACTTCTGTGTATGGGTGTCTCAACGATATCCGGCTACAGAACCGGATACAGACTGCCAGATTCCATGATTCTATGCCATCTGTGTGATATTTTTAATGTAACGCCAGATTATCTGTTAGGATATTCTGACGCATTTAATCCACCACAAAGTTGATTTCCTCACAGCTTTTAGACTACGCCAATTAAATACGAAAGGAGCAAAAATATAGCGCAACTGTCTGATAAGATAACAGTTGCGCTATATTTATTATTCTGCCACAAGTATTATAGTTGTTCTGGCAGGCACACGTATTGTATTGACTCCTAGTATCTCTGTCTTTGACATGAAATCCTCTCCGTCTTTGTATTCTACATTTGTATTGGTATCTACATGCCAGTGTTTTCCGTCAGGTAATACCGGAAGCTGCATTACAAGCGGTTCCCAGTAAGCATTCATACAATAAAATACTATATCATCTGCCGTGTCGTCCGCTGTCCTTCCGGCATACATGATACCGATTAGCTTCGTCCTGTAATCCGTCGAAGAATTAAATGGTGTACCATTATGTACACTTATCTCCGGGAACTGACAGGATGACGGCTTTGTCATCCTTCTCAGTATTGCATGATCCTTTCTAAACTGTATCATATGTCTTACAAAATCATGTACTTCCTGATACTCCTCTAGTCTGTTCCAGTCTAGCCACGAAATGATATTGTCCTGACAGTACGCATTATTATTGCCAAACTGTGTATTACAAAATTCATCTCCTGCAAAAAACATAGCCGGTCCACGGCTGCATAAAAGTGCTGCAAACGCGTTTTTGATAAGACGTTTTCTGAGTCCATTTACGTTCTCATCATCGGTCTCGCCCTCTGCTCCGCAATTCCAGCTATGACCATTGTTGTCACCATCAGTATTGTTCCAGCCGTTTTTTTCATTATGCTTTTCATTATATGCATACAGGTCATAAAGTGTAAATCCATCATGGCAAGTCATGAAATTAACAGATGCCTTGTGTCCTCTGCTCTCAGGGTTGTAAAGATCCCTCGATCCGGTGATACGTGTTATAGCATTTTGTGCCATACCATCATCACCCTTTAAGAAACTACGCATATCGTCACGATATCTGCCGTTCCACTCTGCCCATCTGTTCCATGATGGGAAACTTCCTACCTGATAAAGTCCGCCTGCATCCCATGCTTCCGCTATAAGCTTCATCTTACCAAGGATAGGATCAAATGCAAGTGACTCAAGGATAGGTGGATTTGCCATAGGCGCACCATTTTGATCTCTTCCAAGTATCGATGCCAGATCAAATCTGAAACCGTCCACTCTATACTCGATTGCCCAGTGTCTGAGACAGTCTATGATAAAGCTGCGCACTACCGGATGGTTACAGTTCATTACGTTGCCACAGCCGCTGAAGTTGTAATAATGCGCATCAGGTGTGAGCATGTAATATACGTTATTGTCTATTCCCTTAAAGGAAAAACATGGTCCCATCTCGTTTCCCTCAGCAGTATGATTAAATACTACATCCAGGATAACTTCTATGCCGTTTTCTTTTAATGCCTTTATTAGGGACTTGAGCTCATCGCCCTCGTGATTGTGTTCCTCACTAAACGCATAGCCTGTATTTGGTGCAAAAAATGATACCGTATTGTAGCCCCAATAGTTATAAAGTTGTACTCCGTCGACTACACGGGCACTCTCCATCTCATCAAACTCAAAAATAGGCATAAGCTCGATTGCATTTATTCCCAGATCCTTAAGATATGGTATTTTTTCTTTTAGTCCTGCAAAGGTTCCCGGTGCCTTGACTCCTGAGGATTTGTCCTTTGTATATCCGCGCACATGAGCCTCATAAATGACCAGATCCTCAAACGGCTGCTCGAGCTGTCTGATATTGCCCCAATCAAACTCACTTTTAACAACTCTTGCTTTATATACAAAATTGTCACCGCCCTCAGGCTTATCTCCCCAGTTACGCTGTCCCGTAACTGCACGAGAATAAGGATCAAGAAGCACATTTTCTTCGTTAAAGAGCAGTCCTCTCTGTGGCTCATATGGTCCATCAAATGAAAATGCATACTCAAAATCTGTTATTTTAAGATCAAATACAAGCATAGAGTACGTGTCACCAATTCTGTACGAATCAGGAAACTGTATTCTAGCATACGGTTTAGATGCCTGTGGCTTAAAAAGTAGCAGTGTACACTTTGTTGCTCCATGCGAATTGATCGTAAAACTTACACCGTTTGATGCCTCATGAGCTCCATACATTCGGAAAAATCCCGGTCTGATCTTGAACCCATCTACCACGTCCTGTGGCCGCAATCCTGTATCAACAACGTCTGTCGGTGCCTCTTCTTTTTTGCGCTCTCTCCACATATACATAATGCTCTTATACTCCCTTACTATATTTGTATGACGATACATGCCTTTTATTGCCTGGCTGCCAATATTGTTACGTGGCTATGTATCGTATAAAATATTCTATAATATATAACGTAACTGTTCAGTACCTTCACAGTTGCGAGCCGCAAGCGCATTAGAATCAGCTTCGCTGATGGGCGCTTGCTCCTACATAATATACTTTTTCTTACGAAATATGCGGTACCGCATATTTCTGTACTGAATAGTTACTATATAACTTATAAATTACCTGGCCTACTCTGCAATATGCAGCTTTCCAAGCTCGTCAATCTCTATATTACTACAATTCTGTGAATATGTATTCATTAAATTGCATATTTCCTGAGCTTTTTCTCCTGTCGCAACTGTCGGTCTGAAATCATTGTACGAATTTGTGCTGCTTAAAGTGCATGGAATAATCTGCGCATCTATGCCCGACTGCAGTTCTCCATCTACCAGTGTAAATGTCTGCTGATAAATGGCTGTATTCTTGTCTGCTGGGTTTTTGTTACCTCCAAAGCAAAAATTCCCAAGACTGTAACATATCATTTTACCGTTGTATACTTCCATTCCCTGCAATACATGCGGATGATTTCCAATTACAAGATCAGCTCCCCAGTCAATGATGCGATGTGCTGCCGCTTGCTGGTAATCATTGGGATAGTGATCGCCCTCTATGCCCCAGTGACAACAGGCGATAACGATTGACACACCCTGCTGTCGGAGCTGTGTTATACCGTTTTGGATATATGCCTCGCGGTCACTACTCTGTGATAAAAGGCTGGCTGATACTATTCCTATCTTTATTCCTTCTGAAGTCTCGTAAATGCCGATATGATCATTGTAGCCATACACTATTTCCGCATTTTCAAGCACATTTCTAGTATCGTCTAGTCCCTGCTGACCGTAATCATATGTGTGATTATTTCCAAGACTGCATGCCTCTATGGAGCTTCCTGTCATAATTCCAACATATTCCGGTTTTCCCTTTAGATTCCACGTCTTCTCTACTCTTTCGGTTGCATCTGACAATACACATTCTAGATTGACAAGAGTCATGTCATCAGCTTCGAAAATGTCTCTCACTCCGCTAAAAAAGTAATCCTGTCCCTTTGAATCATAATAGGAATTAAAGCTGCCGTCATAGCTTTGCTCCTGATTATTGCCGAGTGTACAGTCTCCTGTAGCTGTGATTACAACAGTTGACATCTGCTGTTTTTGTTGTGTTACAACCTCATCTGATTGTGTATTTTCGATATCTGACGCTTCCTTAACGATACCCTCACTTTTTTGGCCTGTGTCTTCTTTTACATTATCTGCAATATACTCTTTTTCTATAACTGCAATTGCCATAATAATACATATTAGCAATAATACTGATAATAAAATTTTTAATCCCTTATGTTTCATATTTTCCCTCATACCTTAAGAATATCAACTGTATGTGCACTTGCTCCCATAAGATCTGCCCTCTCGCATGTAGAAAGATGATACTGTACAAACATATCAAACTCTTCTTCATCAAGTGCATTTAAAAATGGTCTGATATAATTAGCTGCGCCATCAGCAGCTATTATCTTTTCACGGACAAGTCCTGCCCTAGCATTTAACGCTTCTATATCTTCTAATCGGACAAAACTGTACAAATCATTAGCTTTTTCTGTACAGTGAAAACTCTCATCGAGCATTCCGCGCTCTATCCCCTCTTTTATATGTTTCTCTTTTATGGCATAGGTTATTACACTGTACTCATTCATAATATATGCCACAAGTATGTATCCACCGGATTTTGTAACTCTTTTTGCCTCTTTTAATGCGGCTAGTTTTTCCTCTGCCGATTTCAGATGATACATCGGTCCAAAAACAAGTGTAACATCAAACTCATCCGCTCCGAATTTTTTTAATTTTGTGGCATTGCCCTGATATGCCTTTACTTTATCGCTCTTTTTCTTTAGTCTGCCGAGGTTGTGCTTAACAAGCTCTAACGCAGTGACATCATATCCTTCCTCTGCAAGTGGCACTGAATATCTGCCGGTTCCTGCACCGACATCTAGGATTTTGATCTGGGAACGCAACGCCATTATTTCTTTCATCATCGCTTCATCTGTTGAGCTGTCAATGCATTCCATATTCATCAAATCTGCGAGACAATCATGTATATACTTCATGGAGGTAATAAACTCCACCTTGCCGTGACGGCTGTTTAAACGTTTTTCCTCATTGAATTTGTTATAGTACTCTTCTAATTCTGTCACGTATATTTCCTCCAGGATTATTCTTCGATATGCTCACGTCCCTGCGCAATTATGGTGCGCACATGACCATCCGCAAGCGAATAAAATACTGATTTCCCCTCACGTCTGCTGTTTACAAGCTTGTTCTGTTTTAAGATACGAAGCTGATGTGATATTGCAGACTGAGTCATATTAAGCACCTTTGCCAAATCGCAGACGCACACCTCTGCCTCAAACAATACAAAGAGGATACGAATACGTGTAGAATCTCCAAATACCTTAAACAGCTCTGCAAGATCGTATAACTCCGTCTCTTCAGGCATGGTGTCATTTACAATTTTAAGAAGATCTTCATGGATTTCGTTGCAGTCGCAACACTCTATCTGTTCATTTATATTTTCTTTCATAAAGTATCCTTTCTAAGCAAACACTAATGTATGCGAAAGACAGAATGCACCTGATGTACACTCTGTCTAATTCAATCATATATACCGCTCATATACTATTTTGTTTATAGCTTGTGTACGAATAATGCGCGGATCGCATTAAGTACTGCGATAACCATTACTCCTACATCTGCAAATATCGCAAGCCACATATTCGCTATTCCAATCGCTCCTAGTACGAGGCAGATAAGCTTGATGCCTACTGCAAAATACGTGTTCTCATATACAATGCGCAGACATTTGCGTGATATCTTGATGGCTTTTGCGATCTTGAGCGGATCATCATCCATAAGGACTACATCTGCGGCTTCGATCGCTGCATCCGATCCCATTGCTCCCATGGCGATACCGATGTCGGCTCTTGAAAGTACAGGAGCATCATTGATACCGTCTCCGACAAATGCCAGTTTCTCTTTGCTGCCCTTCTTGGCAAGCAGTTCCTCTACCTTTGCCACCTTATCGCCCGGTAAAAGCTCACTGTATACTTCGTCTATTCCCAGCTCAGCCGCTACAGAGTCGGCTACTGCTTTTGAATCACCTGTAAGCATTATTGTACTTGTTATTCCTGCTTTTTTCAATGCTTTTATTGCATCTTTTGAGGTAGGTTTGATCTTGTCGGAAATAAGGATGTATCCCTCATATCTGCCATCTATCGCGATATGGACTATTGTTCCGACTTTGTCAGTATCGCTGTAGCTTAAGCCTAGCTTTTTCATGAGCTTGTAGTTTCCTGCCGCTACCGGTACTCCGTCTACCTTTGCAGTAATTCCATGTCCGCTGATCTCCTCAACGTCTGTTACCCTTGACTGATCTATTTCCCTGCCATAGGCTTTTTTTAGGCTCTTGCTGATAGGATGTGATGAAAAACTCTCTGCAAGTGCCGCATACTCAAGAACCTTTTCAGTGTCCATGGTATTGTCAAATACACCCGTTACCTCAAACACACCCTCTGTCATGGTTCCGGTCTTGTCAAATACAACATATCTGGTCTGTGACATAGTCTCGAGATAGTTTGAACCTTTTACAAGAACCCCCTCACGGCTGGCTCCTCCGATTCCTGCGAAAAAGCTAAGTGGAATACTGATGACCAGCGCACACGGACAGCTTATTACAAGGAAGGTAAGTGCCCTGTATATCCATGTACCCCATTCCGGTGCTGCTGACATAAATATCATTCTGGCTACAGGTGGCAGTATCGCAAGCGCAAGTGCCGCATAACACACTGCCGGTGTATAATATTTTGCAAATTTTGAGATAAAATTCTCTGATCTTGATTTTTTTGAACTTGAGTTTTCAACAAGATCAAGGATCTTGGATACTGTAGACTCTCCAAACTCTTTTGTGGTACGGATCTTTAATACACCGGACATATTAATACATCCGCTGATGATCTCATCCCCCTCTTTTGCGTCCCTTGGAACGCTCTCTCCTGTAAGAGCACTGGTATTCAGTGTAGATGAGCCTTCGACTATCACACCATCGATAGGTACTTTCTCACCCGGTTTTACAATGATGACCGAACCGATCTCCACCTCATCAGGATCAACCTGTGTCACCTGCCCATCAACCTCGATATTTGCATAATCCGGTCTGATGTCCATAAGCTCACTGATATTCCTACGGCTTTTTCCGATCGCATAGCTCTGGAACAGCTCTCCTATCTGGTAGAAAAGCATAACGGCTATCGCCTCTGTATAATCACCATTCTCGTAAAGCGCAACCGCTATCGCACCCACGGTGGCAACAGCCATAAGGAAATTCTCATCAAATACCTGTTTATTTTTAATTCCTTTAAATGCTTTTTTCAGAATATCGTATCCGATAACGAAATACGGTATCATGTAGAGCAGGAACCTGATAATTCCCTTTACAGGTATGAAATGTAATACGATCATAAGTACTGCTGCGATTATGATACGCACAAGTACTTTTTTCTGTTTTTTATTCATACAGCCTCGCCCCTTCTTAATATTATGATATGCGGGGCAAAAAATATTTTGTCCCGCATTTATGATTAATATGGTTAATCAGATTATAAGAAGATTTCGCAGTCATCCTCAACCTTTTTGCAGTTCTTAAGGACTTCCTGCATAACAGCTTTTGCATCCTGTCCTTCCTCGAACTCAACGCTCATCTTGAGTGTCATGAAATTGACTGTGGCATCCTTTACTCCTGCTGTATTCTTTGCAGCATCTTCCATCTTGTTAGCACAGTTAGCGCAGTCTACATCGATTTTGTAAGTCTTCTTCATAATATTGTTCTCCTTATTTCATAAATAATTTATTGACATTTTGCTTTGAACATATGAATGATTGTTCATATGTTTGACTTTATTATAGCACCCTTTACACTGTTGTCAATACATATTACTCATATTATTAAATTAAGCGAAAAAAGGCTCACCCCATATGGAGTGAACCTTAACTCTATTCTTCTGTCGTTCGCAATAATGGTGTAAGCACTAACAATATTGCACACAATATAACTGCCATACATAGATATAGCATAATATCACCGAATATATTCAGCCAGTCTAAAAACAAAATTATTACTAATTGAATTCCACACGTAACCCTTGACATTACCTTCAGATTATCTTTTTCATCCTTGGTCAGTTGCAAATTCGGATGATACATACCACCTATATATATTATGATCAATGCTGCAAAAATTGTCATTAACACCATATGTTCCCTATAATTATGCGCATTATCTGCAAGGTGTGATATAAACACATAAATACACAATGTACCGATATAGCACTGCCAGTATTTTTCCAGATGAAATCCTCCCATTCTCTTTCTAAGTAAGAAAAAGAAAATCAGGAAACATAATGTCTGTATAACATTTCCAATTACAACAGATATTATCATTATACTCGTAAGTGTAATCAGAGCCTCTATATCTGATTCAATCACATATGCAAATTTCTCATATTCCTCTTTGGAAATATGTTGTGTTTCTAATAATAATCGTGTAAGCTTTTCCGCACTCCTGCTGATCATTATTTTCTCCTATATACGTCCATCCTTTATCATTATTATACGGTCACACATATCTGCTACCTTATTATCATGAGTTACAACAACCACTGTTTTTCCACTTTCCCTTTGTGTCCTAAGTATATTCATAACCTCAATACCTGTTGCTTCATCGAGTGCTCCTGTTGGTTCATCTGCTAATATGACACCCGGATCTTTTACAAGCGCACGAGCTATCGCAACTCTCTGTTGCTGCCCACCTGAGAGTTGATTTGGATATGATTTTATCTTATTTTGTATATCAAGTTCCTTTAAGACAGTCTCTACCTTTTGTTTTATCTGTTTATGTGTAAAATTTTTAAACCTAAGCGTAAGTGCAACATTGTCGAACACATTACAATCCTCAATAAGAGCAAAATATTGTACTATAAAGCCAATATCATTTTTTCTGTAAGCATATAACTTCTTTTTATTTTTAAAATCCAGTTCCTCACCATCATACAAAAGACTTCCACTATCCATTGTCATAAGACCACCCATTATGTTTAAAAGAGTAGATTTTCCAGAACCACTCTTTCCCATAATAGCCACCATTTCTCCTGAATGTATGATATCAGAAACTCCTTTTAAAGCCTCTACTCTTGCATCCCCTTCACCAAAACTTTTATGGATATCTCTAAATTCTATTTCTGCCATATTTTTCTCCCATTATCATTTTCAAAAAAAATCCTATAATTTTTACACCGCCCAAAACCACAGTTAATAATAATGAAGTTCCAATATCATATATCTTAAATGTTACCGCTTTACCCAATATTCCTATCGGTATAAATATAACTATCCCTGCTAAATATCCCATAATCGAAATTTTCAAATAATCAAAAGCTATATCTCCCAATATCTGTAGACGGCTAAACCCCATCATATCTTTTATTGATATCTCTTTTTTCTTATACATAAGCCACATTGACACAATTATCACTGTCGAAAGCCAAAAACTTATCAAAACAAGTATAAAAAGATATTTTGTCATATTTGAATTATCAAATATTTTTGAAAGCATACTCTCCTGTATAAGTATATTTGAATAAAATTCCCCTTTTCCAACAGCAAAACTCTGTAAACGCGACACATTTGAATCTATTCTCCATTTATATCTACTGTCCATAATCATCTGCTGTCCGCTATTTCCAAACTCTATTGCTTTGCTAAAATTTATATATATCATGTCATTTATTCTGCTTTCATATTCTATGCCCATAATACCAGCTACTCTAAATGATTCTCCCTGTATATCAATATACCCCTGTCCTTTCATCGTGTATATTTGTGATTGAAGATTTTTCCCAACAACAGCACAATTTTTAGTACCATTTTTTATAAAAAGCTCATCAAAATTGCCTGCTATCATATGAGGCCGCTTAAAATTTCCCTGTCCGTAAATACCTTTTATTTCATAGTTTTCATCCCACACATTTGTATAGAGAACAGCATTTTTTAAATTATCTGAGTCAAAATACTCTATCCAAAAATCGTCATCACAATCCGATACTACTATAGTTGCCGCATAATCCGAATAATTGCGCCGGCTCTCTTCTCGATTTTGCCTATCCGTACGCATTGTACCAAGCATGGTTAGTGAGCATATAGCCATAGCACAAAAACTAATAAACAAAAGCAATGCTCCCTTTCCCCATCTTCGCTTCATACGTTTCACTCCTTCCTGCGCATTAGACTTTCAATATTTATACTAGACAGTTTTACAACAAGAAGTAAACACACTACCATATAAATAAAGAGTATTGAAATAAATAAAACAATTAATGGCATATAATTAAATGAATCACCTATCTGCATTTTTATAAGCCACCAATTTATACAACATGCCGGAATAAAAAGTATCAGCATTTCAAGTATATATGGCACAACTATATTAGCTATAGACGATCCATTTGCTATATATATCGCATATACACGCATATTGCTTTGTATTCGATTTGCAGCTGTAGCTATAAGACAGAATATCGTAAATATAATTATAAGTATTGTCATCATTGTAAAAACCTGTATTGTTGTATCAGTTTCGTTTTTTAGCAAAGTCATTCCAAAACTCATGGATGAAAAGTATAACTTATAAACATCGTATTTTTCAGATAGCTTATTACAATACTGTATTGCCTCTTCATATGTATGACCATCCTTTACAGCTATATGTGAGGCACTTATTGCCTCTGAAAATTGCGAATATGCATATTTCATCCTAAGTTCCTGTGTATCAGGTACATATGTAATCTTCATTCCAACCGGGCAAACAATCTGATCGTCTAAAGTTTGCACATCTTTTCCAGCTTCTGTTGTTGGTATCCACTGTCCAGCCTCAATAAAGCCTACAACATATCCATGATACGACCAGTCTCCCATGCTCATATCAGGCAGATAAATTAATATCTCATCACCAATATCAAAATAATTTTTATAATCCGCTCCCAATAAAATTGGCATCTTATTATCTGATGAATCTATAACCAAATTATCAGCATTCCACCCATCTCCATCTGATAATTTTATATTCAGATACTTGTATGCCTGGTAATTAAGTTGTACAGATTTTACATATATAGAGCTGTTTTCATCATCAAAATAGTCACCTGTCGTAAAATAGCCCTCAGGGACAAAATCTTCATATTTATTTTCTCCAACCTTTGCGTCAAATATTGACTTGTCCACATAAATATCTTGCCAGCTTCTCCATGTAATAAAGTCCATAAATTCATTATTCGTCAATTCATTCATAAAAGCATTTAGTCGCTCATAACCATCTGGTTCCTGTGCGATCTTGCTCATTATATTCATATCCGACAAATCAATATTTGCAGCATACCATTTTCTACCCTCTATTTCGTTTACCGAATTTAATTCATCATTATCACCTATATCAATATAATATGTTAGAATCGTAATAAAAAGGAAAAAACAAATCACAAATTCAGCCATAAGAAGCAGATTGACATATATATTATGATAAAAACTTCTAAAGGTTTCCTTTATAATCAGTGTTACATTCATATTATTTTTTATCTCCTGGTGCAGGTTTTGACTCGGTTCCATCTATATATAGTTCATCATACTTTTGATCAGCTTCTAAATATATATCAGAATCCGACTTATCTAATCGTTCTCCACCTTGTGCCATGAATTTGTCCAACACCGTATCTGTATCTCTATCAAAGAATATAAAACTGAATTTTCCTTCAAATTTGTGATATTCCTTCTCTCCAGCATTCTTTACTTCACTTTGCTCGTATTGAAGTGCCGCTATGTTCTCATAATCTGTTTCTGTAATATCATCACTGTATATATTATAACTAAACATCCATATATCTTCATCATCGACCGTAGTATTTTGATTATATCTCGGGTAAATCGCATTTAAGTCCAGATACCCATCAATTGAATCTGCAATAGGCGATACTTTTGAGTCTTTATCCTTTGCTAAACTCGTCCCCTTGCCACATGATGTGGACATTAACACGACTGTAATCAAAATAGTAAACCAATATAATTTTTTTCTCATATAAATCCCCCATTTCCTTTAAAGGAGATCTCTAGATTAAGAAATCTCCTCTAGTATACGCATAGCCGTTTTCTAGTTCTGCAGCCATTCATCTAATGAATATATATTATTTCCAATACCATGGTACGCATTTCCCTTATTCGATGTCCCAGCTGAAGTAACGTTATTCGCGCCTGTCTTTGTTGAATACTTTGTTGTACTTCTTTGATCAATATAAGCCATAACAGCATTTTTTACAGATTTTCCAGTTGAATCCTTTCCCGGTGTTGAAGTGTAACTGTAATATGTCGCAGATGTAGATGTAGCAACCATCTTTCTCATTCCAGTACGTGTAACAGGTGCTGCCATTGTTACAAACGTTCCTGTTGATGCTGCCATTATTCCACAAAGTGTTATACTTGCAATTATTTTCTTTACTTTATACATTATAAAATCCCTCCTACTTTTCCACTCTTGGTCTCTTTGGCTGATGTAATATTCCTCTACACTGAACAACATCAGCAAACTCTCTTTTTACTCTCTCCCTTGCGATCTTCTCGACCACCTCCAAAATATTCTTAGTTTTTGCCATACCCATTTCACCTCCTGTCCTATATTTTTATTTCAAGAAGCCCCTGCCTCCTTACTCACAGTATAAATCCATGCCCTTTTTTTTCAATAAGTTTTGCAGAACTGGTAAGAATCCTGCAGAATTGGTAATTTGGGACATAAAAAAAGAGCCTCTAAAGACTCTTTGTACTAATTTGGTATTATAACCGACACTGAAAATTCATTCTCATCATACTCAATATCCATATACCCATTATTATTTTCAACTATCTGTCTGACATTTTTCAGACCGAATCCATGCTCATCAGCATTTTTATTCTTTGTTGTGGCAATTTCCTCTCCGTGTTTTTTTATAGTACCATCATAAGTGTTTTTAACCGCTATAATAAAATTGTCACTGTCATTAGTGCATTTTATCTTTATTATTTTCTGTCCATCACACTTCTTGCATGCCTCAATCGCATTATTTAGAAGATTAGAAAGCAGCGTTACCACTTCCTCAGAATCCAATTTTATAGCAGAAAGATCATTTATCCTGCTTATGAACAATATCCCCTGATCCATTGCCTCCTGATATTTTATATTTAATATGGAATTTATAATGGTATTATTCGTATCAATATAGTCCATATCCTGCAAAACTTTGTGTGTTATATTCTGTAAATATTCATTCAGTTTATCGTATTCATGGGCATTGCACAGTGATTGTATACAGGCTATCTGGTTTTTATATTCGTGCGACTGCTGCCTTTGTTTTTGCATACGCTCATTTATAGAACCGTATACATCCATCTGCCTTTTTATATCTGCATCCAGCAGTGCATGCTCTCTCTCCTGATATCCTCTCTTTCCTATGCTGTGCATAAAATAGAACATAAAAATATTTATGAATATAAGACCTATTGTAAGAAATGACAACAGCTTCTGTACTATCGGTTCATCTATATAATCTGTACATTTTACTACGGCAAGCACAACCATTATGGAAAATATCGGAATTATGGAAAATATCACCCACTCTTTCTCCTCTATATACTTGGAATAAGTCAGTTTGAATGTCTTATACATTACAAAAATTACAGTCAGAAATATCAGCTTGGAAAATGCTATCAGAATAAAGTTCTTAAAATTTCCACCATCTATCCCAAGCAATAATTCCCTTTTTGCCAATATCGCTATAACATCAGCCAATATGAGTAATCCCTGTGATATAGCAGATATAACAAGAGATTTTATAACCTTCCAATTCCAATACAGTTTTGCGGCTATCGCAGATGTGACTATGATCAGTATTTGTTTTAAGACCATGTAATCACCGAAAAAATACTCCGTCACATATGATATCAGACTTAATGTTACAATATATCTCAATCCTTTTGCTGATAATATCGCATCTGTTTCATCTTCTTTTGCAAAAATATCACAGAACATGAAAAAACAAATTGTCTCAATTGTAATTATAAGCAAATTCAAAGCTGTACCTATCATCATAGCATTCCCTCATATTTAGCCAGCCTGCTGCTGACCTCTTTAAACTTTGCCCTTGCCACAGGAAGTTCATATCCATTATCAAGTGTCATTGATGTCTTGTTCAATCGCCTTACATGCTTTATATTTACAAAAAAGCTCTGGTGTATCCTTACAAAATCTTCTGACAAAGTGCCAATTATTCCGTTTATCGTGCCATACAGAGTATATTTATCACCATTTTCCATAAAAAAGGTCAGTGTATGCAATGAGCTCTCCATATACAATAATTTGTCCAAATTTATGCTTCTGCTTCCTTCACGGAATTTGAACATAACCACCTTAGGTTTATAATTTATCTTCTCAAAAACAGCATCCAGACTCTCTATGATAAGTTCCCTGTATTTTGGATCAGTCTTAAGCAGATATCTTATTGCATCAACCTGATACCCTTCTATGGCATATTTTATAAATGCAGTTGAAAATATAATGTTTGTGCCGGTACCTGTCTGCCTTATCTTTCTGGCAATCTGGATACCATTCATACCATCCATGTTTATATCCAGATATACGACATCATACCTGACACCCTCTTCGCATTTGTCAAGAAGCTGACTTCCGTTTTCAAATGTATCTATCGTGTAAAAAATACTATGCCCGTCACAATACTCTCTTATTGTACTATCCAGTTTCTCTATAAACTGCTTTTCATCATCACAGATTGCAATTTGTATCGTTCTCATATCAATTATTTATCCGGTAATGTGCCTTTCCAATGTGATCCCTCTTCTATCCCGTTTGCCGTAAGCCATTCATCCTCAACTTCTATATGATACTGTTTTCCTGCTTCGTCCTCAAGATAAACCACGCATTTTGCTTTTGCGCCATTCGGTCTTTCCTCACAGCCAAAATCAGCCTCATATATGTGTGTTACCGTGTATCCCACTATTCTTTGCCTTCTTTCGCATAATATAGAAACTTCCCACATGTATAGTGCGGATGACTCCACTCTAAAATACCATGTGGGAAGTTGTTTATCAACTGTATTAATTAAATACTGTTTAATTATAATGCCGCTTTAATTGCTGCAAGCAGCTCATCATAGGTCTCATAAGCCGGAAGCTGTGGATACTCCTGCTTGATTGCATCTGTGCTTCTGAACAGGAAACCAGCTTTGCTTGCCTGTATCATGCCAAGATCATTGTGGCTGTCACCGCTTGCAATAGTGTCATAGCCGATAGACTGTAAAGCCTTTACAGTTGTAAGCTTTGACTGCTCACATCTCATCTTGAAGCCTGTGATCTCGCCATCATCTGCCACTTCAAGTGAGTTACAGAAGATTGTAGGCCATCCGAGCTTCTTCATAAGTGGTCCTGCAAACTGTGAAAATGTATCACTGATGATGATTACCTGTGTGATCGAACGAAGTTCATCTAAAAATTCTTTTGCACCCGGCATTGGATCGATCTTTGCGATCGTCTCCTGAATTTCTTTAAGTCCGAGTCCGTGCTCCTTTAAGATCTTTATTCTATAGTTCATGAGCTTATCATAATCAGGCTCATCTCTTGTTGTCCTCTTAAGCTCCGGGATGCCAGTCTCCTCTGCGAATGCGATCCAGATCTCCGGTACAAGTACTCCCTCAAGGTCTAAACATACTATGTTCATTTTAATTCCTCCGTATTTTATGTTCTATGGATTTCGATGAACCTAAATATAATTTGTTCTCTGTAATTCATCGATTTAATCTAATAAAGTATAGCACATCAAATGACTGTATTCAACACAACCTTTTCTACAGGGCACTCTTCATGGATTTAACGTATTCTCCGACATACTTTGGAGACTCTTTTCCATATTTTTCCATAATCTTTATGATCGCTGAACCAACGATAGCTCCGTCTGATACATCTGCCATTTTCTTAGCCTGCTCAGGTGTTGATATTCCAAATCCTATCGCACATGGAACGTCTGTATTTTCTCTGATCACATTGATGATAGATGCCAAGTCTGTCTTTATCTCGCTTCTTGTTCCTGTTACTCCAAGGCTTGATACGAGATATATGAAGCCTGTCGCTTCCTTTGCGATCATAGCGATACGGTTTTCAGATGTAGGCGCAATGAGAGAAATCAGATCAACGTCATATTTCTGACATATTGGTAAAAATTCTTCTTTCTCCTCGAATGGCAAATCAGGAAGGATTATTCCATCTATGCCTATCTCTTTACATGTGCCGATAAACTGCTCTGCTCCATATGAAAATACCACGTTTGCATATGTCATAAAGACCATAGGAATAGTTACATCCCTACGCAGTTCCCTTACGAGATCAAATACTTTGTCTGTTGTGACTCCACCGCTTAGGGCACGGATATTTGCTGCCTGTATCACAGGTCCTTCAGCTGTCGGATCAGAGAATGGGATACCAAGCTCTATAAGGTCCGCACCGTTTGCAACAGCTTCTCTTACAATTTTTGCAGTTGTCTCTAAATCTGGATCACCGCATGTGATAAATGGTATAAATGCCTTGCCGTTTTCAAACGCACTTTTTATCTTACTCATAAATATTCTCCCCTCTGTATCTTGCTATTGCAGCACAGTCCTTGTCTCCTCTTCCTGAAATAGTAATAACGATTATCTTGTCTTTGTCCATCGTAGGAGCTTTTTTTATGGCATATGCAACAGCATGTGCTGATTCTATCGCAGGGATAATGCCCTCTGTTTTTGCCAGATATTCAAAGGCATCCACGGCTTCATCATCTGTAACTGGTACATACTGTGCTCTTCCGATATCGTGCAGATATGCATGCTCCGGTCCTACTCCAGGATAATCAAGTCCTGCCGAAATAGAATAAACAGGCGCGATCTGTCCGTATTTATCCTGACAGAAATATGACTTCATTCCGTGGAAAATTCCTACTTTTCCTGTATTTACGGTTGCCGCAGTCTCAAATGTATCTATTCCTCGTCCTGCTGCCTCGCACCCGATAAGCTCAACGCCTTCGTCCTCTATGAAATTATAAAATGTACCAATAGCATTTGAGCCACCTCCCACACAGGCAATAACAGCATCCGGAAGTCTGTTTTCTTTTTCAAGTATCTGTTCCTTTATCTCCTTTGAGATAACCGCCTGAAAATCTCTTACAATTGTAGGGAAAGGATGGGGTCCCATAACCGATCCGAGGCAGTAATGTGTATCTGAAATTCTTGATGTCCACTCTCTCATTGCCTCAGATACAGCATCCTTTAATGTGGCTGTTCCTGATGTAACAGGGATAACCTCTGCTCCGAGCAGGCGCATACGGTATACATTGAGTGCCTGACGCTTTGTGTCCTCCTCACCCATGAATACGACACATTCCATGCCCATAAGAGCGGCTGCTGTTGCTGTTGCAACACCGTGCTGTCCGGCTCCTGTCTCTGCTATAAGACGGGTTTTTCCCATTTTCTTTGCAAGAAGTGCCTGACCTAATACGTTGTTGATCTTGTGCGCTCCCGTATGGTTTAAATCCTCTCTTTTAAGGTATATTTTTGCTCCACCGAGATCCTTTGTCATCTTCTTAGCGTAGTACAATCTTGATGGTCTTCCTGCATAATCATTGAGAAGTTCTGTAAGCTCTCTGTTAAATTCAGGATCGTTTTTATAGTGGTTGTATGCTTCTTCTAATTCTATAACGGCATTCATGAGGGTTTCAGGAATGTACTGACCTCCGTGAATACCAAATCTTCCGTTTGGATTTGTCATGTTGTTTTCCCTTCTGATATATATTTGTAGATATTTTGTAACTATTCAGTACAGAAATATGCGGTACCGCATATTTCGTAAGAAAAAGTATATTATGTAGGAGCAAGCGCCCATCAGCGAAGCTGATTCTAATGCGCTTGCGGCTCGCAACTGTGAAGGTACTGAACAGTTACGATATTTTTAAAACTGTGAAGATACTAAGCAATTACTGATATGCCTAAATTTATATATCTCTATTAGCTTAATCGCAGTTCATCAAGCTTAGCTTTTTTATCCTCGGCACGCATCAGTGTCTCTCCGATAAGCACTGCATCAGCCCCGATCTGACGTATCGTTTTGATATCGTCGGTGCTCTTTACTCCGCTTTCCGAAACAAACGCGATATCGGTTGGTATCAGATCACGAAGCTTTTTGCTGTTGTCTGTATCGATCGTAAAATCCTTCAGATTGCGGTTGTTTACTCCGATCACTCTTGCGCCCGCACTCACTGCCATCCGTGCTTCATCCGCATTGTGTATCTCGACAAGTGCGGAAAGTCCAAGCGAATCACATACCTTAATATAATCACTTATCTGCTTTTCATCCAGAATAGAGCATATAAGCAGTACCGCTGATGCACCGAGCGTCTTTGCCTGATAGATCTGGTATTCGTCAACCGTAAAGTCCTTCCTAAGGCACGGAATGGAAACATTGTCTGTTATCTCTTTTAGATATTCATCAGCTCCTAAAAACCATTTTGGCTCTGTCAGAACCGAAATACAATCCGCGCCCGCCTTTTCATACTCTTTTGCGATCTCAAGGTATTTAAAGTCAGGCTCAATAATGCCCTTTGACGGAGAAGCTTTTTTACATTCACAGATGAAGCTGAGTCCATCCTTTTTAAGTGCCTTTTCAAATGCAAAATCAGGTAATCTGCTGTTTTTTATCTGCAATGCCAGACTTTTCATCTCGTCAGGACTTATTTTTTTCTTGTCCTCTTCTACACGAAATCTTGAATGTCCGGCAAGCTGATCTAATATATTCATCGCTTTTCCTTTCTCAATCTGTTAAAACTGCCTTGCTAATTATCCATTTTATTTATTGCTTACTTCGATAAGTTTATCAAGTGTCTCGAGTGCTTTTCCTGAATCAATGATATTTGCAGCAAGCTCGATACCTTCTTTCATGCTGTCGGCTTTTCCACCGATATAAAGTGATGCGCCTGCGTTCATGAGTACCGCGTTTCTCTTATGACCTTTCTGTCCGCCTAAGATGTCACGGACGATCTTTGCATTTTCCTCTGGTGTGCCGCCTCTTAAGTCATCCTTTGTGCAACGCTCAAATCCGAAGTCCTCAGGTGTGATCACAGATGTTTTGAACCATCCGTCTTTTATCTCGCATACCTTTGTAGGTGCGCTCATAGAGATCTCATCGAGCTTATCCATTCCGTAAACTACCATTCCACGCTTGATGCCAAGGCTTACAAGAACCTGTGCCAGTGGCTCTACAAGGTACTCGTCATATACTCCGAGAAGCTGCATTGCCGGTGTACTCGGGTTTGTAAGAGGTCCTAAGATATTGAATACGGTTCTGAAACCGAGCTCTTTTCTTATTGCTCCGACATATTTCATTGAAGTGTGATATTTCTGTGCAAAGAAGAAACACATTCCTACTTCATTTAAAAGTTCAACACATTTCTCAGGGCTTTGCTCGATATTTACTCCAAGTGCCTCTAAGCAGTCTGCTGTTCCGCATAATGAAGATGCTGCTCTGTTTCCGTGCTTTGCAACCTTCATGCCGCCTGCTGCCGCAACAAGTGCGGATGTTGTGGAAATGTTAAAACTCTGTGCGTTGTCTCCGCCTGTTCCAACGATCTCAAATACATCCATGCCCGTTTCTACTTTTACGGCATGCTCTCTCATGGCTGCCGCACAGCCTGCGATCTCATCTGTTGTCTCTGCTCTCGCGCTCTTTGTGGAAAGTGCTGCTAAAAATGCTGCGTTCTGGGTTGGTGTAGTCTCACCGCCCATGATCTCATTCATTACTGCATATGCCTCATCATAAGTAAGGTCTTCTTTGTTTACGATTTTTACAATGGCTTCTTTGATCATTTTTTATTCCTCCTGTATGGTCACTGCTTATATTTTCTACATATATATTTTCTTATTAAATATGCTATACCGCATATTTCTGTACTAAAAAATATGATATTTACTTTCTTATATTTACTTGTTAATTTAGGATTTAATAAAATTGTATAACATCTGCTTTCCGTCAGGTGTCATGATCGATTCCGGGTGAAACTGGACTCCGTATATCGGATATTCCTTGTGTTCTACCGCCATTATCTCACTATCATCTGTAGTTGCTGTGATCTTCAGGCAATCGGGCATCGTATCCGCATCTGCCGCAAGTGAATGATATCTAGCAACCTTTGCATGTTCCGGACAGTCCTTAAATAACAGGCTTTTGGTGTCAAACGATACATCCGATTGTTTTCCGTGCATCAGCTCCTTTGCATATGTGACTGTCGCACCGTATGCCGCACATATAGCCTGATGTCCGAGACACACACCAAGTGTCGGGATTTCCTTTCCAAGCGTCTTTGCCGCATCTATGATAACGCCTGCATCCTCCGGTCTTCCCGGTCCCGGTGAAAGAATGATCCGGTCAGGCTTTAACGCCCTGATCTGTTCAATAGTCATCTCATCATTTCTGATGACCTTTATATCCGGCTCGATCTCTCCGATGAGCTGATACAGGTTGTATGAAAAACTGTCGTAATTATCTATCAGTAAAATCATTATTCCACCTCCTGTGACATTTCGAGTGCTTTAAGTGAAGCTTTTGCTTTGTTGATGCACTCCTGATATTCTTTCTCAGGATCTGAATCTGCAACGATTCCGGCTCCGCTCCTTACAAATACCTTGCCGTTTTTCTTGTAGGCGATCCTTATTGCGATACATGTGTCCATATTTCCCGTAAAATCTATATATCCGATCGCGCCTCCGTAAATGCCTCGTTTGTTGTCCTCAAGCTCTCCGATGAGCTGGCACGCTCTAATCTTCGGTGCTCCTGAAAGCGTTCCTGCCGGAAGCACTGCCTCTATGGCATCAAGCGCATCATATTCATCTCTGATCTCGCCTCTTACTGTCGAACCGATATGCATTACATGTGAATATCTCTCGATGGAATGAAGCTTTTCTACTTTTACAGTTCCGAATTTGCTGACCTTTCCGAGATCATTTCTTCCGAGATCCACAAGCATATTGTGTTCTGCAAGCTCCTTTTCATCTGCAAGAAGTCCTGCCTCAAGCTTTTTATCCTCTTCCTCTGTCGCGCCTCTTGGTCTTGTTCCCGCAAGTGGGAATGTGTGAAGCACTCCGTTTTCAAGCTTTACGAGAGTCTCAGGTGATGCTCCCGCAACCTCCACATCTGTTCCTGAAAAATAGAACATATACGGTGAAGGATTTATGGTACGAAGCACGCGGTAGGTATTGAAAAGGCTTCCCTCAAACGGCGCACTCAGGCGGTTTGACAAAACTATCTGGAAGATATCTCCTTCTTTGATATGATGTTTTGCTTTTTCTACCATCTTGCAATATTGCTCTTTATCAAAAAGTGCTGTTACATCACCGAGAAGTTTTCCACCAAGGTTCTGGTTTTTCTCACCGTTTTCCAGCAGATCCTTTAACTGTTTTAACTCCACTGTTGCTTTGTTATAGCCTGTTTTCGGATCATCCAGCGGCATATTTGCAATGAGGATTATCTTCTGACAGAGGTTATCGAAAGCTATGACCTTGTCAAAAAGCATCAGATCCACATCCTTGAAATCCTCTGTATCTTTTGCATTTCCTCTTACAGCTTTCTCTTTATATCCTAAATAGTCATATGAAAAATATCCCACAAGACCACCTGTAAAAGAAGGCAGATAATCGAATTTCGGACTCTTGTACTCTGAGAGGATCTGTCTGATATACTCTGACGGATTCTGTGTCTCTACGGCAAGCTTGCCTATCTTCATGTGTCCATCGATACAGCTTATCTCAAGCGTCGGATCAAATCCGAGAAATGTATATCGTCCCCAGGCTTCATTTGCCTGTGCAGATTCCAACAGATAACAATGTGTTGAAACATTCTGCAATATCCTCATGGCTTCTATCGGTGTGATAAAATCCGATAAGATCTCACAGCTTACCGGAAGAATGTTGTATTGTCCGGTTTTTGCTATTTCTTCAACTTCGGTCAGTGTAGGGGAAAATTTCATGTTTTTTACCTCCAAATTTTGTGTTTGTGTGAACAAATGTCCAACATACAGCTTTGATTTTCTGCTGTAAATAAAGTGTGCGCCTAACGCACACTTTCGCGCGCGAGCGGATAACATAGTTATATATTCATTTCCGCGAGCTGCGCATCTTTGCAAGCTTGCTTGCTTTTATCATATAGGAAGTTACAGCGTAATTTCCTATATGATAACAAACGTCCAACATACAAGCTCGAATTCGCCTCTTCGAGGCTTCTTTGCAGCTTACGCTGCTACAATTCTCGCTTTATGTTGTACAACCCAATGTTCACTTGTAATCTTGCATGCAAGCATGCAGATTGACAAGTTCCATTGTGTTCTTTTGTTCACTAAAAAACGTCCTTGACAGAATATTACTTCTGTCAAGGACGAATATACTTTACTATCCGCGGTGCCACCTTGAATTCACGATGTAGCTCGTGCGCTTAAGCAGGATACAACCATATCCCCGGCAATTGACGCATGCCTAAACGTCGCAGAATACTCTGGATAGATCCATTTGACTGCGCCCTCAGCGGTCCATTTGACAACTTGTTTCACACCTGTTTCTCAGCACCACAGGCTCTCTGTAAAGGCATCATTGCCGTTATCTCCGCTTCAACGGTTTACAATTTATTAAATTGTTCAAACTGTTTATATTGTTCGAAATTCTTTAACGATTTAATGTTTTATCTCGTTAAATTTGATTAGAGTTTATCACTCTGATTTTCGTTTGTCAATATGTTATTATCACAAATTTGCTCCGACAACGATCACATCAAGCAGAATATCCTCCATTCCTCCAACAATAAGATATACGAAGAAAATCGACAGCAGTTTCTCATGAACAAATTCATCTACAGGAATACATGTCTCAAATTTTTCCTTTAACATATCTAATGTCACATTTGAAACATTATTTGCAACCATAAACTCTTCAAAATCCATTGGGTACATTCTTAATACTGATAGATAGCCAACAGGTGCCGATGCAATTCCTTTAAGCTCTACACCTAATAATGATCCGCTCATTACATACTTGAAACTTCCCTCATCTACTAGAAATTTAATATTTGTAACGATTTCCGGTCATTTCTGAATTTCATCAAAAAACACAACGGTTTTATGTGGTTTACAATTTTCCGGCATGATCATTTTCAATTTAATCAAAAAATCTTCTGCACTCATTTCTGCATTTAAGTACTCGACCATTTCGGGATGATCTATAAAGTTTATTTCAAATTTAGTGTATTCACTCTTTTTAATTTCATCTCTTATAAGCCATGTCTAATACTTATATTGTATGTTATATTATGCCTTTAAGGCATTCCATTTTAACTCGTAAAGAGCTGTGATTTTTTCGCAGCTATTTTTATTTTTCAATCTTTCAGGAATCCTTCTCCAGCAGATAAAATGTTACATCCGCGTCCTTTGTTTTTTATGATGATATTGCTGATACATATCATTTTCCATTGCCATAACCTTCTCAACAGGTATTGGTTTAAAAAGTGCAAGTTTCTTTTTGACCAGCCATGGAACTGCATATAATGCAAGGGCGACAAACATTGCCAGACACAATCCGTATATTCGAAATCTTGTAATATTATCTGATGCAATATGCCAGATCATCCATAATGTACCAGTCATTCCTATTAAAGGAATTACAGGTCCACCTGGCACCTTAAAATTTCTGGGTGCTTTTGGTAATCGTTTTCTCAGGATCAGCACATCAATTTGTACAAGAACATACGCAATCATCAAAATAACACTGGCACTGAGAATCATAAATGACAGCTGGCTGGTTGTAGATAAACCAGTTACATTTATGATGATCATAACTCCACCTATGATCAATATAGATACATATGGTACATTTTTTTTGTTCTTTTTCATAAAAAATTCTGGCAGTAACCCTATCTTTGCCATACCTGCCGCAATGTTCGCAAGCGCTGCAATATTTGAATTTACAGTACTGATCACCGCCAGAATCGCCACAATTGCCATCCACACTTTTCCAACATTTCCAAATAATAATGTTCCATAAAGAATATGAGGAGAAGTAGATGCAGCCAGCTCTTTCCAAGGAGTATAATTTTTAAATCCAAGAACCAAACTAGACTGCATAACCAGAATAATCAATAAACTTAACACCATTCCAAGCGGCACATTTCTCTTCGGATTTTTTACATCTTTTGAAATCGGTATTATAAATTCACTTGCAATAAAAAGAAAGAACGCAAGTCCGCACATATCGATAATGCTGTTAAAATCTCCTGCAATAACAGCAGGCTGACTGATCTTTTCTCCTGTTCCTAATTCCAGCGCTCCTGCTATTCCCAGAATAAATAACGATGCAATAAGTCCCCATGCAACAATATCCTGAACTTTGGCAAAAAAATTCACACCATTTAAGTTTATTACAATCAGTACAACTAAAATACCAACACAGTAAACTACGGATGGAATGGGCGAATTAGGAAATATATCTAAGATCGTATTTCCAAACATTGCACATTCAACACTTGCTACAATCGTATTTCCTAAAATATATCCTCCGACCATTATCAAAATTGTAATAAACGGACCTATACAGGCTAAGGTATACTGTGCCAGTCCACCTGTTAAGTTTGGCATGAGCGCATTTAATTCAGACATTGCAAATGCGGCAAAACAATTTAATAAACATGCCAGTATCATTGAAATTATAAATGGCGTACCTATGGTTCCGGCTCCCTGTCCCAGTGACAAAAGACAGCTTGTAGCAACTATAACTCCAACACCCGTTGCCAGAACACTGAATAAACCTAATTTTTTCTTTTCTTCCATAAATGATTCTCCAATTTAGTAAAGTGCTTCTTTATCTTCTTCTCCGGTTCTGATTCTTATGATACCAGTAATATCAGATATAAAAATTTTTCCATCACCAATATGTCCGGTATATAACTCTTTTTTAATTACATCAAGAACTTTATCCAGCTTTTCTTTCTCCATAACCATCATGATCATTTGTTTCGGAACAAGTTCTATTTGCTCATGAATCTCATCCTCATACTCCATGGTTCCTTTCTGAACTCCACATCCCATTACCTGACTGACTGTCATTCCGGTTATTCCCAGTTTTGAAATAGCCTTCTTAAAACCGTCCAATTTTGTTGCTGCAGTAATTACTTCTACTCGTACAAATTCCATATGATTTTTCACTCCTATAAAGCAGACGTTTTAATACAATAAATTTCGTAACTGTTCAGTACCTTCACTGTTGCGAGCCGCAAGCGCATTAGAATCAGCTTCGCTGATGGGCGCTTGCTCCTA
>CAVICC010000014.1:49017-51718 GCA_963641405.1 bacterium
ATACTTTTTCTTACGAAATATGCGGTACCGCATATTTTTGTACTGAATAGTTACTAAATTTCCAACTATATCAAAATGCCATTGTTTTTTATTCCTTATTCATACATTTCTGTTACAATTTCTTTTGTTGTTTCAATGAAATCAGTAATATCCTGATCTGTCATTGGAAGTGTAAGCCCAAGCTGTCCTCTGTGAACTGGCAAAAATCCTCTTACAGCTATTTCAAGAGCATATGTCTGCATCATCTTTGCATCAGATTTTGTCCAATAATCCCTGTGCGTTGTAATCGTCTGTCCAACTTCTTTTGTAAATGCGTATGCAAGAACAGAAGATTCACCAAACACGCAAAACGGAATGTTATTCTTCTGAGCCCATGTGTTCAGTTCTTTTTTCAGTCTCTCTCCCATTCCATTCAATCGTTCATAGGCCGCATCATCCATCTGTTTCAATGTTGCAATTCCTGCAGCACACGCCAGTCTGTGTCCATGATGCGTTCCTGACATCTGTACAATATCCTTTGCAACTACATCCATAACTTCTGTACTGCCGCCAACAACTCCAAGAGGAATACCGCCGCCCAAAGTTTTTCCGGATATTGTAAGATCTGGTTTTACACCATATCTGCTCTGGAAACCACCTTTAAAAGCTCTGATTGTGATTGTTTCATCAAATATTAACAAGATTCCTAATTCTTTTGTAAGTTCCCGCATTTTCTTTACAAAGTCAATATCTAATGTAACTATTCCACCTGAAGCTGACTGTAATTCCATAACTACGCATGCCAGTTCATCAGCATGTTTCCTTATTACTTTTTCACAAACTTCAAAATTATTCTGTGTAAGAAGAACTACATCCTCCGCACGTTTCTCCGGGATTCCGGCTGATTCCGGCTGTGGTACGATATTTTCCAGATCCTTGCCAGCTTTTTCAGCACTTGGATGAGCGGAAAAAGAAAAGTCATCCAGAAATCCATGATATCCACCTTCCATTTTAGCTACTTTTGTTTTCCCTGTATATCCCCTGGCAATTCTCAAAGCTCCAACACATGCTTCCGATGCAGAGCAGAAAAATTTGACTTTTTCAAAAGAGTCAATTCTTTCACAAAGAATTTTCGCCAGTTCTACCTCTTCTTCTGTGGGATTTCCTATGGAATATCCTTTTTTCATGGTGTCAATGATTGCCTGATCTACCTCTTTATTCTGATAACCAAGGACACTGACGGTGAAATTGTTATTAAAATCCAACAGTTTTTTCCCATCTACTGTATGGATATATGCTCCCTCTGCTGTATCTACATAAATTGCATGTGGTCCATAATTAAAACTTCTCCGGCTGTAGGAACCAGGAATATACTTTGCAGCTTCATCGCTCATTTCTTTTGATTTTTTAAATGTACATAAAAAATTATTCAGACTTTGTTCATAAGTTAATGACATAAAATTTCCTCCTTAGATTGTAGAAAAATACAAAAAGTGCCTGTTCAATCTAAAATTGAATCAAGCGCCTTTGCTTTGTATAAAAGGAGTATATCAAAATATATTTTCTGCAACAATGTTTCTGGAAACAAAAATTACCGAAATGATTGTAGAATTCTACAAACGATTTTCATCTAAAATCTGTATCATCCTTCGAACTTTTAACGCAGTTACAATATCGGCAATAACATTAACATCTTTTAAATTTTTGTGCAGAATCTCTTCAATCTGATGCAGGCGATATCTCAGTGTATTTTCGTGAATAAATAATTTGCTGGCAGTGGTAACCTTATCACAATTGTTTTCAAAATAACATTCCAATGTTTCAAAAAGATTTCCATCATTATTTTTGTCATACGTCCACAAATTCTGAAATATACTGCTACAATATGATTCAAATACGGATGCTTCATCCATTTTATATAACAGACACCAGATTCCTAAATCTTCATAAAATAACAGGCTTTTTTTTTGTCTTTTCATAGTGTCGATCATGTCATATGTTCGAATTGCTTCCTGTAATCCTACATGACTTTCTTCTAATTTTCCTTTTATTGTACTTGCAGCTATTTTTACTGTTCCATATTGGTTTTCCAACATGTGATATATTGTCATAATCATCGGTGCATCTGTCATTTTTTCAGGCAAAATACAAATGAGCAGCTCTTTCCATACTGTCATAAATAAAATATTGAATTTTTCTTTTAGGTCATTTGCCATTTTTTCATATACGGCTGGATTTTTACACGATTCATTTTTTATCACAATAACCCTATATCTATTTCCGTAATCCAAAGCTGAGATATTGATAAGAAATGACATATCCATACGTTCATATTTTCCATCAGAAAATAATAAACATTCTGTGATTCCCTTTAGTAACATATTATGGTTAACTGCTGATGAAACCAGAGATCTACTCTTATCTTCACCTATTGTATTTTTTATTTCCGTATAAACAGACAGATTGTTATTTCTAGTTTCATGAAATTTCGAATTTGTTGACATGTTATCCCCCTTTTAATATTGATATACCTGACAAATCTATATTCATTGTATCACTGAAGCGTTTTTTCTGTAAACAAAAATACTTAAGCAGATATTCAGAAAAAAAAGCAAACCAGAATAAATACCGTAACGATTCCAATCCGCCATGCATGGAACTATCTGTCTAGTACATCGAAAATTAAGTATCTGCTACATTGACGCAGAATGATTTTCTCATA
>CAVICC010000015.1:0-48776 GCA_963641405.1 bacterium
GAGTAATTTCATCTTACATCAATTTGGAGGTTTACACAAACTTTAGGATACTCCCAATATTATCGGCACTCTCCTCTGAAAATATTACTGTAAATGCCACCACCGAGATCCATGAAAAAACCGGTGATGAACTTATTCTTTCTGCATCCGCTCCGGCAGAACAGCTTAAAAATATTGCTACAAAAATAGAAGAAAGCCATCCTTTCGGACGGCTCTTCGATATAGATGTCATCGATGTTGATGGTCAGAAATTATCCCGCAATACATTCCGCAAATGTATCATCTGCGATCGTCAGGCTCAGGAATGCGCCCGTTCACGCAGACATACAGTTGACGAAATGTTTGCGAAAATAAATGAGATGTTAGGTGTTTCTGAGCTATCTTAACAGATCCCTTCTGCTGTAATATCTTGTATGCAACAATCTGTGAGCTTCTGTACTTAACGGCTCTTTGAGATAATCCTCATACAATGCTTTCACATAAGGATTTTCATGCGATTTTCTAAGCGGCAATTTCTTATCCTCCTCGTATATCGCACGCTGTCTTTCACGGACTTTCTTCATAGTCTTCGGCTCGTTTCCGCCTCCACCTATGCAGCCACCTTCACATGCCATAACCTCTATGAAATGATATGGTGAAGTGCCATCCTGTATCTGCTCAAGCAGTGGTTTTACATTGGACAGTCCATGTACTATGGCAACTTTCAATGTCTGTCCATTGAGTGTAAGCTCTGCCTCCCTTACCGAATCCAGTCCTCTTACAGCCTCAAATTCAAGCTTTTGCAGAGGTTCACCTGTCACAACTTCCGATACTGTACGCAGTGCGGCTTCCATGACTCCTCCGGTACTTCCGAATATCTGACCGGCACCGCTTCCCAGTCCAAACGGTGAATCAAACAGATGATCGTCAAGATCATCAAAGTCGATTCCCGCTGTCCTTATCATTTTTGCAAGCTCCACAACAGTTATAGATATGTCTACATCCTGATATCCACTATCGTTAAATTCTGGACGTTTACATTCAAATTTCTTTGCCGTACACGGCATAACGGAAACACTACATATATCTGCCGGATCAATATTCTCTTTCTTTGCAAAATAAGTCTTTATCACCGCACCAAACATCTGCTGTGGACTCTTTGCACTTGATAAATGCTTCAGCTCATCATATGCATATGTCTCACAGTATTTTACCCACGCAGGACAGCATGAGGTTATAAGCGGCAGTGTTCCATTATTTAACCTGTTTAAAAACTCAGTTCCTTCCTCCATGATCGTAAGATCTGCCGAAAAATCTGAATCAAACACCCATTTGAAGCCTATCTTGTGCAATGCATGGACTATCTTTCCGGTAGTGACGGTTCCCGGTGCATACCCAAGTGATTCGGCAAGCGTTATACGTACAGACGGTGCGATCTGTACCACCATGGTCTTCCCTGCTTCGATCTGTGAATACACCTTTTCCGTATCATCACTTATGGAGATTGCTCCAACAGGACATACCTGTACACACTGACCACAGTTTACACAGCTTGTATCCACAAGTTTTTTACCATAAGGAGGCACTATGACCGTGTCAAATCCACGATTTTCCTTTGCCATGACCATGACTCCCTGCTTACTGCTGCACACCTCCACACATCTGTTGCACAATATACATTTGCGCATATCCCTTACAATTGACGGTGAGCTGTCATCAAAGCGTGCCGATCTGATATCCTGCTCGTAACGGGTCGGACGTGTCATGTTAAGATCGCGGGCTATCTTCTGAAGCTCACAGCCTCCGTTTTTAGAGCAGTTGAGGCAGTCCTGCGGATGTCTGGCAAGAATAAGCTCCATGATATTTTTACGCGCTGCAATTACCTTTGGCGAAGCTGTTTTTACGACCATTCCCTCACTTACAGGTGTGCTGCATGCAGCCGGAAGCAGTCTCTGTCCCTCCACTTCAACCACACATATACGGCAGACTGCCTTTACCGCCTGATCCTCGTGATAGCATAATGTCGGAATATGTACGTTCAGAAGGCTGGCTGCCTGTAGTATCGTAGTGCCCTCAGGCACTTCTATTTTTTCTCCATCAATAGTTAAATTTATAAGTTTGCTCATAGCACTCCTCCTCACATACACACATTACATTTATCTTTGTCAATATGATGCAGATATGTCGGATAAAAGTTCCTGATACTGCTCAGTACCGGCACTGCTGTCGAATGTCCCAGTCCGCACAGTGCCGTAAGCCGCATGGTATTGGCAAGATCCTCTATGGTGCGAAGATCACTTATCGTACCTTTTCCCTCTGCGATCTTTGATATAAGCTGATACAGTCTCGTTCCGCCCTCCCTGCATGGTGTGCATTTTCCACAGCTCTCGCCTCTGAAAAAATCCAGATTGTTGCGCACTATATCAACTATGCAGTTTCTGTCATCCATCACAAGGATTGTACCACAGCCAAGACGGCCTCCCGATTCTGATACGGCATCTATGTCGAGTGTCATGTCAATCTGATCCGCATTTATTATGGCTCCTGATGCACCACCTGTCTGTACCGCAAGAAGTGTGTGTCCCTCTTCCATTCCACCACATACATCATATATAAGCTCTTTTAAATTGACTCCCATAGGAAACTCAAATACACCTCTGCGCTTTACATTTCCACACACGGTAAACAGCTTTGTTCCCGGGCTGTTAGGTGTGCCTATCTTTGAAAACCATTCAGCTCCTCTCTGGAAAATAACTGCGATATTGGCAAGGGTTTCCACATTATTTAATACCGTAGGCTTTCCAAACAGACCTTTTATTCCCGGGAACGGTGGTCTGAAACGTGGTTCTCCTCGTTTTCCCTCGATAGATTCAAACAGTGCAGTTTCCTCTCCGCATACGTATGCACCCGCTCCCGAGCGAAGCTTAATGTCAAAATCAAAACCACTTCCCATGATATTTTTTCCGAGGCAACCTGCACTGCGCGACGATTCAAGTGCCGCTTCAAGTATAGGTACCAGATACGAATACTCAGCCCTTAAATATATAAATCCCACATGAGAATCCACCGCTTTTCCTGCGATTATCATTCCCTCAAACACAGAACACGGATCTGTGGAAAGCAGTATTCTGTCCTTATTGGTTCCCGGTTCTCCCTCGTCGGCATTGCAGACTATATATTTGATATCGCCATCGGCATCATAAGCAAACTTCAATTTGCGCCAGCTCGGAAAACCTGCACCACCGCGTCCTCTTAAACCGGCTTCCTGTAATTCGTTTATTATCTCACTTCCGCTCATTGAAAGAGCCTTTTTCATGCCCTCATATCCACCGGCTTTTATGTACTCTTTTGCATTTCGTGGATCTATCTTTCCGCTGTTTCTCAATAGCACACGCATCTCTTCCATCAGTCTTCCACCTCCTCACGGATATATCTCTTTACAATATCGCAGACTGACTCCGGTGTCAGATTAACATATGCCCGGTCATTGATCATAATAGCCGGGGACTGCTCACACACTCCCAGACACGGACAATATTCCAAAGTAAAACGTTTATCCTCTGTTGTCTCTCCCATTTTTATTCCCAGTAGATCCTCCAGCACATCTACTATTGCCTGCGCTCCGCGCACATGGCACGGTGCACTTTTGCACATGCGGATAATATACTTTCCTCTCGGTTTTACCGACAGCATGGCATAAAACGTTATAAAGCTGTATACCTGTGTCTGCGGTATATCCATCTCCCTCGCTATAACTGATGCCACTGATGCTGAAAATGCCGTAACTATTTTCTGTGATTTAAATATCACTTTCATAAGCATCTCCGGCCGACCGCGATACTGCGATGCGATCTGTGCTATCTGCACAAGCTGTGCAGACGGTGTCTTGTAGCTGTACTCTTCTTCTCCCATAGTGTGCCCTCCATTCTTTTATTTTCTTAAGTATAGCAATGCAATTTACGTGCGGTCTAATTCCATTATTTTATTTGTTCATTCCATTATCTTATCTTGGAAATCAGAAAACTCCCGACTGATAACACTATTTGTGTTTTCAGCCGGGAGCTGTTATTTTTAATTCTTAGTTTTGATACTTGATTTTATTTTTTGGATCATATCCTTTTTATTACTTTACTGCTGGTTCGCATTCGGTGTTTCCTGATACTTTCTGATAACGAAGAACATCGTAGTTCCATCGCCCTCTTTACTGGTTGCCCATATCTTGCCACCATGATCCTCTATGATCTTCTTTACAATGGAAAGTCCTATGCCGCTGCCTCCGGTAGCCGAATTTCTCGATGCATCCGCTCTGTAAAATCTGTCGAAGATATACGGCAGATCCCTCTGGTCGATACCTCGTCCGTTGTCCTCGATCTCCACCTGTATGAAATCTCCGACATCATTTATCCTGATATCTATAAAACCGCTCGTCTTGTTCATGTATTTTACTGAATTGCCGATTATATTGTTTATCACGCGGCGAAGCTGCTCCGGATCTGCGATGATCATCACATCATTCTCCACATGGTTTTCATATGACAGCCCGATATTTTTTGCCTCAAGATCAAGTCCGATTTCCTCCACACAGTCCCTGAAATAATTTGTAACATTTATCTTGGCAAAATTGTATGGTATCCTGTTCGTATCGATCTTTGAGTAGAGCGTCAGCTCATTGATGAGCGTATCCATCTCTGTTGCCTTATTATAAATAGTTCTGACATATTTATCAATCTTCTCCGGTGTATTTGCCACACCGTCGAGTATTCCCTCTGCATATCCTTTTACTGCTGTAATCGGAGTTTTCAGATCGTGTGCGATATTGCTTATGAGTACTCTGTTTTCAGTCTCATCAGAAACTTTTTCCTCTGCATTTTTCTTAAGACGCGCCCGCATCTCTTCAAATGTAGTGCAAAGCTCGCCAATCTCACCATCACTTGCACTTGTCTCTATTACAAAATCCAGATTGCCTTCTTTGATATTCTCAGCGGCAATACGCAGCTTTTTGATAGGTGTGATAATGCTTCGATATATCCAGAATGTAAGCATGATCGCAGTCACTAAAAGTATAAACACAAGCGCTACTATTGCCTGTATCAAAAGTGCCCTCACTTCAGGGATCACACACTCTGTGGACGTGATAATGTAAAGTATGGCACTATTGCCCTCACTGTCCTTGAAATTGAGCTGCTTTATCAGCACTTTGTCATCACTGTCCATATAGCTGCTGACATCTGAGCTCCCCTGTTTGCTTGATATCTTAGGAAGCTTGTATACAATATTGGCATTATCAGAACCTCCATTGTATATCATTTCCTGTCCACGTTTTACAATGATATATGAATACCTTTTCTCTAATTTTTTATTACACTTCTCCAGATAGGATACATCAAGCAATGTATCCGGAGATGTAAGCGCTGTATTCTCAAACTCGTCATAACTGCCTTCTGTTACCCGGTTCAAAAACTGAATCGTATTTGTAAGTGCAAGCATACCCGCATCTTCCATACCATATGTATCGTTTATAGCCTTTAACTGTATCTTGTTAAAGCCAAACATTACTGCACCGGTCAGAAAAACCGGAACAAAAATAATGATACAAAATGAGATTGTAAGTTTTGTTTTTATCTTCATACTTTTTCTCCATGTAAATAAATTAATAAGCCACGGGATCCACGTATTGTGCTAATCCTATGGCTTATTATATAAATATAAAAATACCATTACAACTTAAACCTGTATCCTACACCCCAAATAGTCTCAATATACTGTGGCTTTGCAGTGTTCATCTCGATCTTCTCACGGATTTTTTTGATATGCACCGTAACAGTTGCAATATCTCCGACCGAATCCATATTCCAAATCTGTTTGAAAAGCTCCTCTTTTGTAAATACATGATTTGGATTTTCTGCAAGGAATGTAAGCAGATCAAATTCTTTTGTGGTAAACTGTTTTTCCTCTCCGTTTATCCAGACGCGACGCGCTGTTTTGTCGATCTTTATTCCACGGATCTCTACAATATCATTCTCAGGTGTAGCGCTTCCGATGAGACGCTCATATCTGGCAAGATGTGCCTTTACTCTGGCAACAAGCTCTGATGGTGAAAATGGTTTTGTTACATAATCATCAGCACCGAGTCCGAGTCCTCTGATCTTGTCGATATCGTCTTTTTTAGCTGATACCATAAGTATAGGCGTGTTTTTTCTCTCTCGAATCTGCTTACAGATCTCAAATCCGTCTGTACCAGGCAACATCAGATCAAGTATAAATAGATCAAACTCCTCTGCAAGTGCTCTTGCCAGCCCACTTGTACCATCATTCTCCACTTCTACTTCAAATCCGCTCAGCTCAAGGTAATCTTTTTCGAGATTTGCTATATCTATTTCGTCCTCTACAATTAATATTTTACTCATCTGCATTCCTCCTGAAATATATGTCTTATCGTTAAATTAAAATATTTTATTCTAGAAATTGAATTGGTACTTTATATCAATAGAGCATACAACAGATTATTTATTGTAATAATTTAATCTATTTTTAATTAACACTCACATAATCATATAAATAAAAGCCATAAAACTAATTTATAAAACCAGTCCCATAGCTTAATTATATCATATATCTAATGTATGCTGTCTAAATTTTCTCTAAACATTTTATTATATAATTTTCAAAATATAAAATGACTTCGCGCTCACTTCTTTCATCACCGGTAATCATCCGGTGTTCACAACCTATAAGCGCGAAGTCCCACCTCTATTATATGATTTTATAAATACTTCTTGAGTGTCTCCACCTTGTCAAGTGCTTCCCAAGGCAATTTGACATCTGTACGTCCAAAATGTCCATAAGCTGCTGTTGCACGGTAAATTGGTCTTCTAAGATCAAGCATCTTGATAATTCCTGCCGGGCGAAGGTCGAAATTCTCTCTTACGATCTCTACGATCTTATCATCAGCAAGTTTTCCTGTGCCGAATGTATCTACCATAATAGATGTTGGCTGTGCAACACCGATAGCGTATGAAAGCTGGATTTCACATTTGTCTGCAAGTCCTGCTGCAACAATATTCTTTGCCACATAACGTGCTGCATATGCCGCTGAACGGTCTACCTTTGTGCAGTCCTTTCCTGAGAAAGCTCCGCCGCCGTGACGTGCATATCCACCGTAGGTGTCTACAATGATCTTACGTCCTGTAAGACCTGCATCTCCGTGAGGTCCGCCGATTACGAAACGGCCTGTTGGATTGATGAAGAATTTTGTCTCATCATCTATAAGTTCCTTTGGAAGAATCGGATCGAATACATATTTTTTAATATCCTCATGGATCTGCTCCTGAGTAACATCCTCGTCATGCTGTGTTGAAAGTACAACAGCCTCGAGTCTCTTTGGCTTTCCAGTCTCATCATACTCTACAGAGACCTGTGTCTTTCCATCTGGACGAAGGTATGCAAGTGTTGCATCTTTTCTTACCTTTGTAAGCTGGAATGCAAGCTTGTGAGCAAGTGCGATAGGATATGGCATATACTCTTCTGTCTCGTTTGTTGCATATCCAAACATCATTCCCTGATCTCCTGCACCTGTATCGAGATCGTCTGTGAGAGCACCCTCTTTTGCCTCTAGAGCCTTATCAACACCCATAGCGATGTCTGCTGACTGTTTATCAATTGATACCATTACTGCACATGAGTTTCCGTCAAGACCTTTCTTTCCATCATCATATCCGATCTCAAGTGCTGTTTTTCTAACTATTGCAGGGATATCAAGCTGTGCTTTTGTGGTAATCTCACCTGTTACAAGGATAAATCCTGTACAGCTTGCTGTCTCACATGCTACACGGCTCATTGGATCCTGCTCCATACAGGCATCCAAAATTGCATCTGATACTGCATCACAAAGTTTGTCAGGATGTCCTTCTGTTACTGATTCTGATGTAAATAATAACTTTTCCATTATTGCTCCTTTCACAAAATGTGTTAATGTTTTGTCGCACAAAAAACCGCTCATCATAAAGATAAGCGGATTAAAATTAAAGATAATAGAAATCCTCTTATTGTTCGATTACTCGCTCAGGTTGGCACCTTCCTGTATACTAACGGGGTTGCCGTGACTTCATAGATCCTTTGTATCTCCATCACTCTGAATAAGAGAAAATACAATATTTGGTTTTCAAATCTTCGTGTGCTATCTTACAACTTTATTGTATCAATGTCAACCCCCCTAAAAACTTACCCTTAAGATACTTTCAATATAAATTTCTGCAATTCCTTCTCATCCTCAACCTTGGCAATCTGTGCTCCAAGCTTGACGAGTTTCTCCTCAAGAGCCTCATATCCTCTCTGGATATAGTAGATATCATCTACCACTGTGATTCCCTCAGCCGCAAGTCCTGCTATAACGAGTGCTGCCCCCGCTCTTAAATCCGGTGCATTCACTCTGGCGCCTGTATATCTGGTCACTCCACTTATGATAGCAATATTGCTCTCTACTTTTATGTCTGCTCCCATTCGTGTAAGCTCGTCAACATACTTGAAACGATTCTCAAATATGCTCTCTGTCACGGTACTTGTTCCCTCTGCTATACCCAGAAGTACAGCCATCTGTGGCTGCATATCTGTAGGAAATCCCGGATATGGGAGTGTTGTAACCTGTGTATGCCTGAGCTTTCCGTCTGAGATAACTCTTACGGAATCGTCAAACTCTTCTACCTTACAACCTACCTCTAAAAGCTTTGCTGTTGTAGCCTCAAGGTGCTTCGGTATAACGTCTTTTACAAGCACATCACCGCCTGCTGCTGCAACTGCAAACATAAATGTACCAGCCTCAATCTGGTCTGGGATAACAGAATACTCTGCGGCATGCAGCTTCTCCACACCCACGATCCTTATTACATCAGTTCCTGCTCCTCTAATATTGGCTCCCATGCTGTTTAAAAAGTTTGCCACATCAACTACATGAGGTTCTTTTGCAGCATTCTCGATGACTGTCTTGCCATCTGCCATGGCAGCCGCCATCATGATATTGATAGTTGCTCCAACAGAAACCTTGTCGAGATATATGTGTGTACCCTTAAGTTCCTGTGCTTTTGCCACTACAAGACCATGGGCAATATCTACCTCCGCTCCCATGGATCTAAATCCCTTCATATGAAGATCTATAGGTCTGCTTCCTATATCACATCCACCAGGAAGCGCTACTTCTGCATGTCTGTATTTTCCAAGTAATGCGCCTATAAGATAGTATGATGCTCTTATTTTTCTGATAAATTCATTGTCTACGTTTACACCCCTGATAAATGAACCATTTATCTTTACTTTGTGTATATCCACGCGCTCTACATGTGCGCCTATTTCCTCGATTGCCTGAAGTAAGACATTGATATCTCTTACATTTGGCAAATTATCTATCGTTACAGTCTCGTCTGTCATTATGGCAGCAGCTAAAATAGCAAGCGCAGCATTTTTAGCGCCACCGATCTCAACTTCACCGTATAAAGGATTTCCACCCTTGATCACGTACTGTTCCATATTCCACCTCTATGAATTCAGGAGTCAAACTTGCTCCTAATATACTATTCGCAAAATTTACAATTGTTATACAGTTCTACTAATTTTTCTACTGTCTGCTCGGCATTCAGTCCCTCTTCAGAGACTTCTAGGTCTGCATACTGCTCATATAATTTTGAGCGCTCTTCAAAAAGGGACTTGAGTGTCTGTCCCTCTTTTAATACTACACCTCTACCCTTTATATCTGCAAGTCGTTTTTCCAAAACGGCATAGGAAACCTTGAGATAAACAACAGTGCCTATCTCCTTAAGATGTTCCATGGCTTCTTTTCCATATACAACGGAACCACCTGTAGCTATAATGGTCCGCTCAGCCTCGATAGAGGCATTCACACGATCTTCCACCTGTATGAATCCTTCAGTGCCTTTTTCTTCTATTATTTCGCACAGGAGTTTTCCCTCCTGTTCCTGTATCAACAGATCAGCATCCAGAAACTGATATCCGAGCATTTTTGCAAGAATGACACCTACTGTGCTCTTTCCAACTCCCGGCATGCCGATAAGTACAATATTAGTTTTCCGTTCCATCTACAGCCTCAGTATTCTCTGTATTGTCTGTTGTTTCAGTGCTCTCAGTAGTATCTGTCGTACCTGTAGACTCTGTATCCTCGGTACTCTCTGTCGACGTAGTAAAGTAATTGTGGATCTTGATTTTGTCAAGCTGGCTCTGTTTTACAGACCATGACTCATCATCCTGCCATCCTGAGAGTATATCATTATAATATTTGTCTTCTTTGTTACCTTTTACTGTCTCTCTGTTGGATTCTGTAGCTTCCTCATCTGTTCTCTTGTCGAGTCTGACAATATAATATGAATCGTCTGTTGTGATAAGATCTGAAACCTGTCCCTCCTCAAGAGAGTTGAGTGCATCTACCACACTGTCATCAAGTGTGTTTGTAGTGTATACACTGTCACTTGTAGTGCTCTCTGAGGACTCTGTATCTTCTGTATCCTCTGTGCTGTCCGCACTCTCAGTATCATCTGTACTGTCATCCGGTGTTTCTTCCTGTGATGGATCTACATATGTGGCATATGTGCCGGTTGTAGCGGATGTTCCTGCTGCTGTGGCGGCATCCTCAAGTGACGTTCCTTCTGCTACAGCGGCTGCAATAGTCTCTGCTGTCGACTTAATCTGTTCTGCCTCATCATCTGTGTATGACTGATACTGGTAGCTTGAGTCATAATATCCCTTGTAATCCAGCTTAACTGCTGTATATGAAGACATATTTGCTTCCTCATCTGTCACATCCGAATCGGCATTTGCTATAATTGCTGCATACATCTTTGTCCTTATAAGCTGCAACTCTAGATATTCCTTTACGATATCCTCTGTAGCTCCCATCTCATCGATTGTATCATCCGAATTGTCTTTCATAAACTGCTTTGCAGCATCTTCTATTTTTGATTCCTCGTCATCAGTGATCTCTACATCATAATCAGACATATGTGCCTTTAGTGTATAAAATTCATGGACCGTTTCAACCACATTGCTCTTCCATGTATCGAGCACTGTATCACTGCCTGTAACAGTATTGTCCCAATAGCCTTCACCCATGTACTGTATATACATGTCATCAAATCCTGCTTCCTGGTATCTTATTATAAAATTCACAAGCCCAAGCTTGATATTCTCATCGTCAAGTGTCGCAACTGTTGCGTCTTTATTTATCGCACATCCTGTAAATGCTGTCATTGATAATGTTGCAGCTAATAACAGGGCTATTATTTTTTTTGCTTTCATTATTTTATATCGATCCTCTCAATTTAGTGTATAGCATCGCTCGTATATTATAGAGCTTTTCAGACCTACTGGCAAGCTTTTTCTAAACTTTGTAAAATATCGTCAATTTAGTGTAAAACAGCCTGCCAGAACTATACTATATGCCAAATAAATAATCATATGCGATTTTATCAAAGCTCTTCCATCAAATGCGAAAAATCGCTTATAAGTTCCTCAAGTGCGTCTAATACATCTTTTCTTTGAGCTGTATTTCCATTTTTCAGATCAAATATAAAATACGGATTTTCCGCCATATTAAACTTAAGCGTTCTCTTATATTTTTCAACAAGTTCAGGGATTTTTGCCGGGTTTATCTTTGCACGCTCAAACATGTTAAGCTTTACCTGCTGTCCTGTCTGTTTTATCTCTGTTAGATAAACAGCATGAGCCGCTGCCTTTAACCGTGCCACGCGAAGAAGGTTCAACACCGGTTTTGGCGGTTCTCCGAAACGGTCTATAAATTCCTCTAGCATCTCGTCCTTTTCTTCCTCAGTCTCTATACCTGCCACACGTTTATAAATATCGAGCTTCTGGAACTCACTCGCAATATAACTTGCAGGAATATATGCATCTGTTGATATGTCCACTGTAGTATCAAATTTTTCCTGAGGATCTTCTATACCTTTTGCCTCTTTTACCGCTTCGCTTAACATCTTGCAATACAGGTCATATCCTACTGCCTCCATATGGCCACTCTGCTGTGCTCCAAGCAGGTTTCCTGCGCCCCGTATCTCAAGATCCCTCATTGCTATCTTAAAACCGCTTCCAAGATCAGAATACTCTTTTATAGCAGCAAGTCTCTTCTCAGCGACCTCTTTTAACATTTTGTTCCTTCTATACATAAGAAATGCATATGCAGTTCTGTTCGATCTGCCAACTCGTCCTCGAAGCTGATAGAGCTGTGAAAGTCCCATGTTGTCTGCATCATGTATGATCATCGTATTTACATTTGAGATATCGAGTCCCGTCTCTATGATCGTTGTCGATACAAGCACATCTATCTCTCCATTTATAAATCGATACATGATATTCTCAAGCTCTGTTTCTCTCATCTGACCGTGTGCAAATGCCACATTTGCGTCCGGAACCAGCTCCTGTATACGTGTTGTCATCTCCGCAATATCTTTTACTTTATTATACACATAGTATACCTGTCCATCTCTGGCAAGCTCCCTATTTATAGCCTCACGCACCAGCTCATCGTTAAATTCCATGACATATGTCTGTATCGGCACTCTGTCCATAGGTGGCTCCTCTAGCACACTCATATCCCTTATTCCGATAAGGCTCATATGAAGTGTTCTGGGGATAGGTGTGGCAGTCAGTGTAAGTACATCCACATTGACCTTGAGTTGCTTTATCTTTTCTTTGTGAGCCACTCCAAAACGCTGTTCCTCATCTATCACAAGTAGCCCCAGATCTTTAAACTGCACATCTTTTGACAGTATACGGTGTGTACCTATCACTATGTCTACCTGACCTTTTTTGAGCTTTTCTATTGTCTTTTTCTGCTCCGCTGCACTTCTGAAACGGCACATTAGGTCTACATTTACAGGGAAATCCTTCATCCTCTGTGAAAATGTATTGTATATCTGCTGCGCTAGGATAGTCGTAGGTGCCAGATATGCCACCTGCTTGCCATCTTGTATCGCCTTAAATGCGGCTCGTATCGCAACTTCCGTTTTGCCGTAACCCACATCACCGCATATCAGCCGGTCCATGATCTTGTGGCTTTGCATATCCGCCTTTGTAGCCTCGATCGCCAGTATCTGATCCTCTGTCTCTTCAAATGGAAACAGCTCTTCGAACTCTCGCTGCCATACGGTGTCCTCTCCATAAGCAAAGCCGTTTTCCTGTTCCCTTTGTGCATACAGCCTTACCAGATCATCCGCTATCTCCTTTACTGCACCTCTTACGCGATTCTTTGTCTTGTTCCACTCCTGTCCACCAAGCTTGTTAAGCTTCGGTTTTCTGGCATCTTTTCCGGCATATTTCTGTATCATATCAAGCTGTGTAGCCAGAATATACAGATTTGAGCCTCCTTGATATTCGATCTTGATATAATCCTTTACCTTTTTGTCCACCTCAATCTTCTCGATACCGCGGTAGACACCTAACCCGTGGTTTTCATGAACCACATAATCACCTACAGACAGATCCGTAAAGCTCTGTATTTTCTCACCTTTGTAAGTGCGGTGACGTATCTTTTTTTTCTGCTGAGCACCGAAAATATCAGACTCCGTTATTATCGCGAATTTTAGTATCGGATACTCAAAGCCTTTTCTTACCTTGCCATAGCAGACCATAATCTGCCCGTCACTTAGATCATGATCGTAGTCTTCCGTATAAAAACATGTGATCCCCTGATCTGTGATATCCTCCGTCAGGCGCTTTGCCCTCGTCCTGGAACCAGATAAAAGTATTACTTTGTAACCGTTCTTTTTATATCGTTTTAAGTCTTTTATAAGCAGCTCAAAACTGTTATTGTACGGACTTACGCTCTGGCAGTGTATACCATACTGGCCTGTCTGGTGCAGTCCGTTTGCCTTGTTATCAAGTGCTCCCAGTGCCACACACGAATACTTCTCAAGCTTTGCCACTATCTCCCTTTCAGTAAATATTCCTGACATCTGCCCCGGAAGTATATATCCCTTGGCAAGCCTCTGCTTCATGCTCTCAGAAAACTCCATCTCTGTAAGTTTTCCCTGCTCACAGCAGCGACTTAACTCATCAAAAAATATAAAACTATCCTTTGACGCAAAATAGTCCAGTAGCCCTACCCTGCTGTCAAAAAAATACGACAAATAAGCGTCCATGCCTGCATACATAGACAGCTCCCCCCACTCCTCTGCCAGTTCATCTGCCATGGAGCTTACACGGTACGCTTCCTCGGTCTTCATCTGCTTTCGAAACTTATCAGACACATGTTTTGCCTCAGCATGCATCCGCTCTATTCCTGCTGCTTTTTCCTCATCAGAAAGTACGATCTCTGCTGCCGGATATATCGTCACCTCGTCAACTGTCTCAACAGACTTCTGACTGTCACTATCGAAAAATCTGATTGTATCTATCTCATCACCCCACAGCTCGATGCGAATAGGTTTTTCCTCTGTAAGCGGAAAAATATCAAGTATTCCACCTCTTATGGAAAATTGTCCCATCGTGTCTACCTGATATTCCTTTTCATATCCCATCTTGACAAGCTTTTGTGTGATATCATTTAGATCTACGGACTGTCCATTCTCGAATCTGATGACATTTTTCCACATTTTTTCTATCGGAGCCATCGTATTCATTAGGGCATCAAAAGTCGTGACCATTGTGACCGTATCTTGCTCACGTATTGCCTTAAGCGCTCTTATACGCTCTGCTGTAAGCAGATTTCCCCTTATATCTGACTGATAGAAGAGCACATCCTTTGACGGATAGTACACTATATTTGTGTCAAAAAAACTGTACTCTTCGTACAGTTCCATTGCTTTTTGCTCACTGAAGGTCACGATAAGCTTGTTTCTTTCGTTTCCTCCAAAAGCGTATATCATTTGTGATTTTTGTGCATCTATGCATCCTGTTACGGACACAAGACCTTCGGAACCTGTCGCGGTTCTTGTCATCTCCTCAAATCCAGCCAGACTGCTGAGGGGTTCTACAAATGCTTTCACGTTGTATTCTCCATTTCAACTAATTCAACTTACTTTACAGTAACTGTTCTATACCTTTACAGCTACTAATTATACAAGTTCATGGCACGATCTGTCTCGTCTTGCATCATGAGAACTGCAGCATCCATGGCATGACCTATAGCATCCTCAACTTTTTCACGATCCTCACTGCTAAATCTGCCGAGCACATGGTCTGCAAGATCCCAGCCCTGTGGCTTTTCACCAACACCAACCTTTATTCTTTTAAATCCTGATGTACCTGTCATGGCAATGATATTTTTGATGCCGTTGTGACCTCCGGCACTACCTTTTTTCCTGATACGGATACGGCCAGGCTCAAGCGAGATGTCATCAAATATGACTATCATATCCTCATCTGGATCAATCTTATAAAAATTCATAACCTCTGCAACCGACTCACCACTCAAATTCATGTAAGTCAGCGGTTTTACAAGAAGAACTTTCATACCCTCGATCACTCCACTGCCACAAAGTGCCTTGTGTTTTTTTTCTGTCACTTTTATATTGTATTTATCTGCGAGCGCATCTATAACATCAAATCCAATATTGTGTCTTGTGTGCTCATATTTTTTATCCGGATTTCCGAGTCCGACTATTACAAACATAGTTCCTCCTACATAATATTTGCATATTGCAAGCTTGCTTTTGCTGCATACTACTGCAGTTCAAAATAAAATAAATACTGCTGGATGATACCGGCTACACCATTGTAACGCCTGAAATCAAATCCATTACTGTAATATTTGTCCAGAAGTTGCTTGACATGCGTATCTATTGGAAATGCATCAACATGGTGCAGTCCGAAAAGACATATACAGTTTGCGACTTTTTTGCCTATACCCTTGCGCTCAAGCAAGCTGGTCATTGCCTCATCATAGCTCATTTTACGCAGTTTATCAAGCCAGTTAGGATTGTGCAGCCCATAATTGTATATCTCTTTTAAGTATGCAGCCCTGTAGCCAAAGCCTATACTTCGATCCTCAAACACCTCATCCGATACCTCGCCTGGCTTAGGAAATGTATACATACCCTCATAACCTTTTATCTCTTTTCCACACCTGCTGCAGAGCAGATCTACGCTGTTTGTGATCCTTTTTATATTGTTATTCTGCGAGATCATAAATGTAACTATCATCTCCCAGAGATCTTGCTTTAAAATGCGCACACCACTGCCAAACGCATAAGCATCTTTTAGGTGTTCATCAGTTCCTTCTGCTATCAGGTTTGCTATCCTTGCATAGTCAGTATCCATATCCAGATAGTCTCTCCAGATGCTGTTCCATTCATTCTCATCACAGTCAAATGTAAACTCATTCCCATCCTGTGTGATCTTTACAGCTTTGTCAAAAGCCACTATCGTATATTCATTTTCACCTGTATTTTTCCATCTAAAACACTGACCACTGTCCGCGATCTGTTTTAGATCCAGATTATCTATTTTGGCTTTGTACATATTCGTTTATCTTTCTTCTTATCTCTTCGAATTGTTTTCTTGTAATCTCGTTATCCGACTCAAAAGCCATCATTTTGTCCAGATACCCTCGTTCCTTTGCAATGCGCGTACTGATCGGATATACCAGTTCAAATGTCAGTGCTATATGTCCCGCCAGATTATCAACAGCCGTCTTTTTATAAGCACGAAGCACTGCATGCTTTTCATCAAATGCCTCCATGACCTTAGTTGTGATTATAGAATTTTTCAATTCACGTGTGGTCACATCGTATATCTCCTCAGGCGGTGTATCTATATTTACCCGGAAAATATCTACCTTGTCCGCATCCCTTATTATATTGCAGAACATGACCGTATACTCGTCGAGACTTTCGTCTATACGAAACGCACTGTGATTTCTTATCGCAGTCTCGACTATCGCTCCATACTTATCCTCGTAAAAATTATCCACATATGTATCTATAAGACCTTCCTTAAAAAGCAGATCGGCTCCAAAATTTGCATGATCTACCGACTGTGCATCGCTAAATGTGCCATATCTTTTTATCTGCTCGAATCTACCCACGTCATGCAGCATGCCTACAAGCCACGCTATATCAATTTCATATTCATTCAGATTTATATCTTTTGCAATCAGCTCACACAGCTCTGCGACTCTATAGGTATGGTCGATTTTCAACTTTATTTTTGGATCGGCAGCATTGTATCTGCCGGTGTATTCTGCAAATGTATTTTGCACTCTTTCTCTATCTATCTTCATATTTTTCTCCCACGAGTTTATACAATTATCAAAAATAAGGGCAGATGCAAAAGCATCCGCCCTTATTATAGTGCATTTTACTAAGCAGTTTCAATCTCTGCTTTATATTTTTCCAGAATAAGATTCTGTATATTATCACGTGTGGCAGAATTGATAGGATGTGCTATATCCCTGTACTCGCCATCATTTGCCTTGCGGCTTGGCATAGCAATAAAAAGTCCCTTTTCTCCTTCGATCACCTTGATGTCATGTACTACGAATTCATCGTCGATCGTTATTGAAACAACTGCTTTCATTTTGCCTTCTTTTTCAACCTTACGAATTCTGATGTCTGTAATCTGCATTTTTGTCCCCCCTGGTCTGTGTATTATTAATTTGTATCTGCTCAACACCTTTGCAGTTTCGCTGACACTAAATCACGTATCTTTCATTTTTTTCTTTTATTATCTTGATTCCTTCTTCACCGCAGTAGTATGTATTCGGATTGATAGTACCACGACTCTCCACTATGCAGTTCTCGAGATGTACGTTATCTCCTATATATACATCATTGAGAATAACACAGTTTTTTACGGTTGTATTCTTGCCCACAAATACCTGTTTGAAGAGGACCGAACCTTCGACATTTCCATTTATGATGCATCCACTTGATACCAGACTATTTCCCACTTGCGAACCTGTATTAAACTTGGCTGGTGGGAGATCATCCACCTTTGAGCAGATAGTCGGCTCCTCCTTGAAGAAGTAGCTACGCACATCCGGGCGCAGAAAATCCATATTTGTCTTGAAATATGCATCGATGTCTGCAATATTATTCCAGTATGAGTTGATCTTGTATCCATGGATCTTCTTTACGTTCTTGTAACGCACAAGGACATCATTTACAAAATCATATCTATTTTCCTCTGCTGCATTTTCAAGAAGCTCTATAAGCTGACGTCTTCTTACTACATATATACCTGTGGAAATGGTATTGGATGAAGCCTCAATCGGCTTCTCGTCGAATTCTGTGATTCTTGAATCATCATCCATCCTCACCACGCCGAAACGGCTCACATCGTCATTTACCATCATATCCTTGCAAACAACAGTAATATCTGATTTCTTCTCGATATGAAAATCAAGTACCTTGTTGAAATCCATCTTGTATACACAATCACCGCTACTTATGATAACATACGGCTCGTGACGTTTCTTTAAGAAATCAATATTCTGATACATTGCATCTGCTGTGCCCCTGTACCAATCACTGTTTTCTGCTGTGACTGTAGGTGTAAAAAGGAATAAGCCTCCCTGTTTTCTACCGAAATTCCACCATTTTGATGAACTTAAATGCTCGTTTAGCGAACGCGCATTGTACTGTGTGAGCACTGCAACTGTCTGGATATGGGAATTAGTCATACTGCTCAGTGCAAAGTCTATGCTCCTAAAACTACCTCCTACAGGAAGTGCAGCTACTGCACGCTTCTGAGTCAGTTCCTTCATCCTATTATTATTTCCGCCAGCCAAAATTATACCTAATGCCTTCATTTTCCGTCACCTGCCTTGATAATAACTTCTCCACCTTCCAGTATTCCATCTGCGTAATCATCCTCACAGGTCACGCCTGCTATGGCTGTATTCTTTCCAACCTTGACACCATCAGGTATCACGGAATTCTCCCCTACAGTAACCAGCCCGAATGAATAGATGCTCTCATTTAATACGTTCGGTTTCTCGTCCCCAAATCCCAATACCACGTCGCGACCAATCCTACAGTTTTCTGCAATGATGGATTTGTCTATAGTGACATTTTCTCCTATGACAGTATCTCTCATTATAATGGAATCGCGTATTACCGCACCTCTGCCTATCTTGACATTGGCACCAATAACGGAATTCTCCACATGTCCGAAACATTCTGTTCCTTCACCCATGATACATCTGCCTACATATCCCCCATCTGCTATGTAAAGCGGATCAATTGCATCATTTTTGGTATAAATCTTCCAATATTCCTCGTAGAGATTAAACTCCGGTATCAAATCCACCAGCTCCATATTCGCCTCCCAGTAAGAGCCAAGTGTACCTACATCTTTCCAGTAGCCGTTGAATTCATACGCAAACATACGTCTTTCATTGCTAAAACAATATGGTATGATATGCTTTCCAAAGTCACAGTTCTCCTGATCCTTAAGTTCTAGAAGAGCTTCTCTTAGTACCTGCCATGAAAATATATAAATCCCCATGGATGCTAAATTACTACGTGGATTTGCTGGTTTTTCCTCAAATTCCTGTATGCGCTTGTCATCATCCGCTATAACGATTCCGAATCTGCTCGCTTCCTCAATAGGGACTGGCATGGTGGCTATTGTGACATCTGCGTTGTTCTCCTTGTGGAAATCAAGCATGACCTCATAGTCCATCTTGTAAATGTGGTCACCTGACAGGATCAGTACATAATCCGGATCGTAACTATCTATATATCTCATATTCTGGTAGATAGCATTGGCTGTACCTGTATACCACTCACTATTTCCGCTCTTTTCATAAGGCGGCAGTATAGTAACTCCTCCATTATTTCTGTCGAGATCCCATGGAATACCAATTCCGATATGAGCATTTAACTGGAGTGGCTGATACTGTGTGAGCACACCCACTGTATCAATGCCTGAATTTATGCAGTTGCTGAGTGGAAAATCAATTATACGATATTTACCACCAAACGAAACTGCCGGTTTTGCTACGTTCGCTGTCAGAACACCAAGTCTGCTGCCTTGACCGCCTGCTAAAAGCATGGCTATCATTTCTTTCTTGATCACGTTATCACTCCTCGTCTGTCCTAATTTTATGTGTAAAATTATATCACATCGCTCGTCACAATTCAACATTATTCACAATTTTTTTGTAGTTTTCTATATTTTTTCGGCATTTTGTACAATTCAAATCTATAATTGATTTCTCTTTCCAAATATATTATTTAGTTGTATAATTAATAAGAAAAAGTGGCTGTTTAGTGCAAAATATTTGTCACTTAATATTTCATACGAAAGTATATATAAAGTACTGAACAGTTATGAAAATAAAATTTAATCAGGTAGGTACAAATTAATGTATAAATTAAATTTCAATCAACCAATACATGTACATTTTATAGGTATTGGAGGCATAAGCATGAGCGGTCTTGCAGAGATACTTCTCGATGAGGGATTTACTATCTCAGGCTCAGACTCAAAGGAATCAGATCTCACGAAAGGACTTGAAGCAAAAGGTGTAAAGGTATTCTATGGCCAGCGTGCCGCAAACATTATTCCAGGCATAGCTCTTGTTGTATACACGGCAGCTATCCACGAGGATAATCCTGAGTTTGCAGAAGCAAAAGCACAAAATATTCCAATGCTTACCCGTGCCGAGCTGCTTGGTCAGATCATGGACAATTATGATCATTCCATTGCTGTTGCCGGAACTCACGGAAAGACTACGACCACATCAATGATCAGTCAGGTACTCCTTGAAGCCGACACCGATCCTACCATTTCTGTAGGAGGTATTTTGTCAGCTATCCACGGGAACCTGCGTGTTGGTGATTCTGAATACTTTATATCAGAAGCATGTGAATATACTAACAGCTTCCTAAATTTCAGACCACGCTACAGCATTATCTTAAATGTGGAAGCAGAGCACCTTGATTTCTTCAAAGATATCAATGATATAAGACATTCTTTCCACGAGTATGCGGCAAACACCCTCCCTGATGGTGCTACGATCATCAACGGAGAGATAGATAACTACGAAGAGATCGTTGCCGGACTGCCTCAGCAGATCATCACATACGGCTTTGATTCAAAATATGATTTCTATCCTGAAAATATAACCTATGACGATAAAGCTTGTGCATCTTTTACAGCTATGAAGCAAGGTAACATTCTTTTTGACGTAAAACTGTCCGTACCTGGTGCACACAATGTCAGCAATGCACTTGCAGCAATCGCACTATCCATCACACTCGGACTTGAAAATGATGCAATACTAAAAGGACTTGACAAATTCGGTGGTGCTGACAGACGTTTCCAGTACAAGGGCAAAGTAAACGGAATTACAGTGATCGATGACTATGCTCATCATCCAACAGAGATACGTGCAACACTCACAGCTGCGCAAAATTATCCACATGATAGACTGGTGCTTTGCTTTCAGCCACATACTTATTCAAGAACAAAAGCTTTTTTAAATGACTTTGCAGATGTTCTCTCAATGGCAGATGTAGTAGTTTTGGCTGATATATACGCAGCCCGTGAGAAAAATACATTTGGTATCTCCTCAAAGGATATTCTTAATCTGCTATTGAAAAAAGGTGTTGATGCACACTATTTCCCATCATTTGAGGAAATTGAGAAATTTTTATCAGAAAATTGTGTAAACGGTGACCTGTTGATAACAATGGGGGCCGGAAATGTTGTAGAAATAGGCGAAAAGCTACTTAACCAATAAGTTATCCACATTATCCACATGTAAAATGTTAACAACTTTCATTTTATGTGTGGATTTTTTAATAAATTGTCAACACATTATATACCCTCTGTAATGGAGTATTTTCATATATTTTTTTAGTTATCCACATTATCCACAATTAATTGTGTATTATTATTCATTGATTTCACTAGGCTAGTGGCACTTTTTTCCGTCTTCACACCTGTGAATTATTATGCTATAATTTCACACAGGTTAAATTTGAAAGAGAGATTTTTAAATTATGGCAACGATAAGCATAAGCAGTGACATAGCAACATCATTCACTACTGTGTCAGACATTTTTATAGATAGATACATGCCAAAGGCTAACGGAGAATTCGTAAAAGTTTATCTTTACCTACTCCGTGCAATCGGTTCCGGAAATAGTGTCGCATCAATTTCTGATATAGCTGATCATTTCAGCAACACCGAAAATGATGTAATACGTGCATTAAACTACTGGGCATCAATGGGAATACTCGGGCTAAGTACTGATTCACAGGGCAATATCACAGCACTTAATATTCCTGCACTTACAGCTGACAAGGGTGTTGCTACAAACAATAATTTACAGGGAGTTGACAATACTTGTACAGCTGCAAATACTAATTTGCATAATACCAGTAATGCAAGCACAACTATAAATACTCATATAAAAGGCACAAGTACACCTCGAATTGAGAAACGCAAAGAATACACTCTCGATGAGATAAAAACATTCAGAAATGATCCTGATGTTTCAGAACTCTTCTTTATTATAGAAACTTATCTGAAGCATACACTTTCATCAAGTGACACGAATCTTGTACTATACTGGCTAGACGAACTTCACTTTGCACCGGATTTGATCGAATATCTCGTGGAATACTGTATCACAAAAGGACACTCCAGCCTTCGATATATGGACAAAGTCGCCCTCAGTTGGGCCGATGCTGGTATCTCTACTGTAGATCAGGCAAAAGACGATACCGCTGCACATTCACAGATATATTATGCTGTTATGAAGGCACTTGGCATCACAGGACGCAATCTTGTCGACTCTGAGATTGCCTTTATCAACAAATGGTCCAGTGAATATGGATTTGATATAGAGCTTATCAAAGAAGCCTGTGGACGCACGATCTCAAACATACATCAGCCGAGCTTCGAGTATACCGATTCGATCCTCAACAACTGGCGCAAGAAAAATGTCCATTCAAAAAAGGATATTGAAATTTTGGATAAAAATTTCACTCAAAACCGCAAATCACAGACGTCTGTACCGGCATCAGATGCCAAGACTAGGACAAGTGATTCCAAGAAAAATAAATTCAACAATTTCAATCAGCGTAACCATGACTATGACAAGTTAGAGAAACTTTTCCTTAATTCTTCTGTCTGATTAATTTAGATGTGGCGAATTAATTTTTGACCATTATATCAAAGTATGTAGGAGGAAACATGGCACTTACCAATGCTCAATATGATGAGATAATGCGAGGCTACGATAAACGTCAGCTTCAAAACAAGTACATACGTGACAAACGCATCGAAAATGCTTACAAGCTGTCACCACGCCTTAAAGAGATAGATGATGGCATAGCCTCAGCCTCAGTACAACAGGCCTACAGGCTTATGGATGGTGATAAATCGGCTCTGCCTGTACTGCGCGCCACTATCGAGGACTACAAGGAGGAACGTGCCGCACTGCTTGGCACTCTCGGTTTTCCGCAGGATTATTTTGATCCTATCTATACGTGTCCAGATTGTCATGATACCGGATATGTTGATGGTCAGAAATGCCACTGCTTCAAGCAGGCTATCATAAATACAGTTTACTCCCAGTCGAATATACGGGAGATTTTGGAACGTGAGAATTTTTCCACTCTCACATATGATTTTTACTCAGATTCACAAATCAACCCTGCCACAGGACTTTCAGCTCTGCAGACTGCAAAACAGGCAGTTGTAGAATGTCACAATTTTATAGACAATTTTGAAAATAAACCTAAAAACCTTCTTTTCTATGGTGATACCGGTGTCGGCAAGACGTTTTTATCAAATTGTATAGCCAGAGACTTATTAGATGCAGGTTATTCAGTTATCTACTTTACAGCATTTCAATTATTTGATATATTAAGCAAAGGTGTGTTCGAAAAAGATGCCGATGCTATAGCAGCGCATCAGAACATATTCGACTGTGATCTTCTTATCATAGATGATCTCGGTACAGAGCTAGCTAACTCGTTCACTACATCACAGCTTTTTCTGTGCGTAAACGAGAGGATACTTCGGCAGAAATCTACCATTATTTCTACCAATCTCAGTTTAGGTCAGATTGTTGATGTTTATTCTGAGCGAACACTATCTAGGATTTCCAGTAATTATACAATTATTAAACTTTTTGGTGATGACATACGCATTAAGAAGCGTTCAATAAAATAGCGCTTTTTATATATACTTAGTTTATTATATGGAGGAATAACGATGCCAAACGATGAGAGAATTTTGGAGACTATGCCAACTGGTACACTTGGACTTGTTGCAACAGAAAGCTGTATAGGGCTTGCCGAGAAGGTAGACTCTTACTTGCAGGGATGGAGAGAGCACCGTGAGCATGAACATGCTAATGAGATCGCTTTCAAAGATTATTACAAGAACGGTTACATCATCAAACCTCACACACCACGTTTTGGTTCAGGAGAGGCAAAATGTGTGATCAACCAGTCAGTTCGTGGATACGACCTTTACATCATGGTAGATGTGACAAACTACAGTCTCACATACACCGTATGTGGACAGACAAACCACATGTCACCAGATGATCACTATGCCGATCTTAAACGTGTTATCGCTGCAGTTGGCGGAAAAGCAAGACGAATCACTGTTATCATGCCTTTCCTTTATGAGAGCCGTCAGCACAGACGTACAGGACGTGAATCACTTGACTGTCCATTAGCACTTCAGGAACTTATAGGCATGGGCGTTGACAATATCATCACATTTGATGCACATGACCCACGTGTAGTAAATGCTATTCCTCTTAACGGATTTGAAAACGTTATGCCTTCATATCAGTTCATAAAGGGTATACTGAAAAATGTCAAAGACATCACCATTGACGCAGATCACCTTATGATTATCTCTCCTGATGAGGGTGCAACAAACCGAGCTATCTACCTTGCAAACGTACTTGGTGTTGATATGGGTATGTTCTACAAACGTCGTGATTACAGCCGTATTGTAGACGGACGTAATCCTATCGTAGCGCATGAATTCCTCGGATCTAATGTCGATGGAAAGGACGTTCTCATCATAGATGATATGATTTCATCAGGTGAAAGTATGATCGATACTGCTCGTGAGCTCAAGAAACGCAATGCAAATAGAATCTTTGTAGTATCTACATTTGGTCTATTCACTAACGGTTTTGATACATTCGATAAAGCCTATGAAGAGGGACTGATATATCGAGTAGTTACAACAAACCTTATCTACCAGTCGCCAGAACTTCTCTCTAAAGAGTACTACATCAGCTGCGACATGAGTAAGTATATTGCTTATATCATCGACACATTAAACCATGATTGTTCTATCAGTGATCTTCTCTCACCATATGACAGAATCAAGAGATGTGTTCAGAAATACAACGAAGAACAGGCTTCGACAAAAATTAACTAGATAAATGCTATTAGATATGCTAGAAGACGTGTGGAAATTTTGATTCCACACGTCTTTTTTTGACAAAATATGGTTGCAAAATATAGTGCAAATTTACAATCATTTGTCCCATATTCTTTAGCTCATTATTAAAAACAATAAATCCAGAGAAGCAGAATATCATATACCCTGAATCTCTGGATTTAATGAAGTTTAAAATTTATACCGATTAAATATTAAACTAACTCAAGGAGAACCTCTAAAGCTCCGTCACCTTTACGCTGTCCGATCTTTACGATTCTTGTATATCCACCATTACGGTTAGCATACTTAGGAGCGATCTCATCGAATAACTTGTTTGTTACGTCGATAGTCTTTGTTCCCTTCTTTGTGCCGTCAGACTCTTTAGCTGTGTAAAGAACTTTAAGCATCTGTCTTCTTGCATGAAGACGTGAAGCAGAATCCTTCTTGATTGTCTTCTCTACTTCATCATAAACAGTAACTTTCTTTCCGTCTACAACTTCTTTTACTCTCTTGCCGTCTTTGTCCTTGCGGGCAACTTTAGCTGTTACAGTAACCTCTTCAAAGTTGTCTTTCTCTTTTACTGCTAATGCGATTAGACCCTCAGCGATCTTACGAACCTCTTTAGCCTTAGCCTCTGTTGTAACGATTTTTCCGTTAACAAGAAGCTGTGTTACCTGACCTCTGAGTAAAGCCTTTCTCTGGCTTGATGTTCTGCTTAATTTACGATATTTTGCCATTTTGTTTTCCTCCATTTGTGGGACATCCGGTCAAGCTCATCGGTCTTACTGCCAGACATCGTATCTTGTTGAGATATCCACACAAGCTAAATCAATAATGTATACTTAATTTCAATAAGCATATTTTATAACTACAAATCATTTTAATAAACTCATGCTTCTATCAGTTGCCACTCATGCAATAGACACTATCACGCTCTTTGGACTTATTGATACTGCCTTATGAGTCTACAGCCATATGCATTTACCATCCTATCGTATTCAGATAGCACAAGCAATATTTCAACTTGCCGAACATAAGACTGCTTTATTTACACAAATCAAAACAGAGATTATTCCTCAGTCTGATTTAACTGTAAACCTAATTCTTTTAATTTTGCTAAAACTTCTTCTAAAGACTTGCGACCAAGGTTACGAACCTTCATCATGTCCTCAGGTGTTCTATTGATAAGCTCTGCAACAGTATTGATTCCAGCACGTTTTAAGCAGTTGTAAGAACGAACTGAAAGCTCAAGCTCATCGATGTTCATCTCAAGAACTTTCTCCTGTGCATCATTCTCTTTCTCGATCATAACATCAACCTGCTGTGCAGCTTCTGAAAGATCAATGAAAAGATTTAAATGCTCGCTTAAAACTTTAGCAGCAAGGCTGACTGCCTCATCTGGCTCTAATGTACCATTAGTAAATACATCTAATGTAAGCTTATCGTAATCAGTAACCTGACCTACACGTGTATTCTCTACTGTGAGGTTTACACGCTCAACAGGAGTATAGATAGAATCAACCGCAAGAACTCCGATTGGTGTGTCCTCAGTCTTGTTCTTGTCAGCACCTACATATCCTCTACCATTAGTGATAGTAAGCTCCATGTATAATTTAGAATCAGCACCACCATTTAAGTGAGCTATCTCTAACTCAGGATTCATGATCTCGATATCTGAATCAACCTGAATATCAGCCGCTGTAACAACGCCTTCACCTTCGAATTCGATATAAGCAACTTTAGGTTCATTTGTAGAACTATTATTGCGAATTGCAAGGTTCTTGATATTCATGATGATCTCAGTCACATCTTCTTTAACACCTGGGATAGAGCTGAATTCATGTAAAACACCATCGATCTTAACCTGGCTTACTGCAGCTCCAGGTAAAGAAGAAAGCATGATACGTCTTAAAGAGTTTCCAAGTGTTGTACCGTAACCTCTCTCTAATGGCTCTACAACAAATCTGCCATATGTCTTGTCTTCTGAAATTTCTGCGATTTCAATTTTTGGTTTTTCAAAATCGAACACTACAAATTCCCTCCTTCTCGGGTATCGTTGTTATATGTTATCAAAGAGTGGATAAGCCGGGAAATAAATCCCCGGCAAATCAACCTAATTTTACTTAGAATATAACTCGACGATGAGCATCTCATCTACAGGAACATCAATCTGCTCACGTGTAGGTAAGTCTTTTACAGTTCCCTGTAATTTCTCAGCATCTACATCTAACCACTCAGGAACAATTCTTCCACCGGCTACTTCAACGATGTCTTTCATTCTCTGAATATTCTTCTTGCTCTCTTTAATTTCGATAACATCACCAGCTTTTACAAGGTATGAAGGGATGTTAACAACTTTTCCGTTTACTGTAACGAATTTATGATCAACGATCTGTCTAGCTTCTTTTCTTGTTCTTGCGAAACCAAGACGGAAAACTACGTTGTCAAGTCTTGACTCAAGGATTGTCATAAGGTTAGGACCTGTTAATCCTCTCATCTGATCTGCTTTCTTGTAGTAGTTACGGAAAGGTTTCTCTAATACACCATAGATGAATTTAGCTTTCTGTTTTTCTCTTAACTGAAGTCCGTACTCTGAAACTTTTCTGTTTGCTCTTGTAAGGTTTCTTCTAGACTTCTTATCATATCCTAAATAACTTGGCTCTAAACCAAGTGATCTGCATCTCTTAAGTACAGGTACTTTATTAACTGCCATTTTAATCTATACCTCCTGATTAGACTCTTCTACGTTTTGGTGGACGACATCCATTATGAGGTACTGGAGTAACGTCTCTGATTGATGTAACCTCAAGACCACATGCTGAAAGTGCACGGATTGCTGCCTCTCTACCTGAACCTGGTCCTTTAACGAATACGTCAACTGTCTTTAATCCGTGGATTAAAGCTGCCTTTGTAGCTGTTTCTGCTGCCATCTGTGCAGCATATGGAGTAGATTTCTTTGAACCTCTAAATCCAAGACCACCAGCACTAGCCCATGATAAAGCATTTCCCTGTGCATCTGTTAAAGTAACGATTGTGTTATTGAAAGATGCCTGGATATGTGCCTGTCCGCGTTCAACGTTTTTCTTTACACGCTTTTTAGTTGTTTTCTTTGCAACATTCTTAGCCATATTTAAACTAACCTACTTTCTCAAATTAAATGTTATTTTTTCTTGTTTGCAACAGTTCTCTTAGGACCTTTTCTTGTTCTAGCGTTTGTCTTTGTCTTCTGACCGCGAACTGGAAGTCCTTTTCTATGACGGATACCACGATAGCATCCAATTTCCTGAAGTCTCTTGATATTTAAAGCGATCTCTCTTCTTAAATCACCCTCAACAGTAGTTGTCTCGTCGATAACTGCGCTGATTCTCTTAACCTCATCATCTGTAAGATCTCTTACACGAGTACTTGGATCAACATTAGCAGCTTCAAGGATACGATTAGAACTTACTCTACCGATTCCGTAGATGTAAGTTAAGCCGATTTCTACACGTTTTTCTCTTGGTAAATCTACACCTGCAATACGAGCCATGTGTGTTTACACCTCCATAATTTTTGTTATTTACTATAGTAACGATATACCTACAACACGATATATACTATCCGAAATACATACACTCTGCAGCTACGGTTGCACGTCCTGAAATGTGTGCAGACACATGTATTCCCATATTTGCATTTTCGTCTTATATCACTCGGTATTATAATATAAGACCAGAATGCCTCTGTTTATTATGAACAGCGGTGATTATAATCCCGCTGCAGCCGCACATAATGATGTGAAAAAAGGTATCATTACCCATATGCACAAATAACAGGGCTAAGTATTTGTACTAATTAACCCTGTCTCTGCTTATGCTTTGGATTTTCACAGATAATTCTGATGCTTCCTTTTCTCTTGATAACTTTGCACTTTTCGCAAATAGGTTTAACTGATGATCTTACCTTCACAGCAATTTCTCCTTTCTCTATCAAAGTCCTTTTCAGGTACTTTTCCAAAAGTGTCCAGATAGCATTATACACGGACACCTTAGTGAAGTCAACATATTTTTTGCTTTTTCTATAACATTTCGCAATTTATGAGATATTTTATTTATCTCTCCAGATGATTCTACCTTTTGTGAGATCATATGGTGACATTTCGATTGTTACCTTATCTCCAGGTAAAATTCTGATGAAGTTCATTCTCAGCTTGCCGCTTATAGTTGCTAAGATCTGATGTCCATTCTCAAGCTCAACTTTGAAAAATGCATTAGGTAACTTCTCAACTACTACACCTTCTACTTCAATAACATCTGCTTTTGACATTTTAATTCCTCCTGTAAACAAATCTATAGGGTTCTGTTATGATTAATTTTCAGATTAAATCCAAAAATCCGGCTGCTTTTTCTTCCTCTGTCAGAGAAAGGATCTCCGGTTTTCCATTGGTTATAAGTATGGTATTTTCATAATGTGCTGACAGTGACATATCTTCGGTCACTACCGTCCACTCATCATCCATCCAGAGTACATCAGGACTTCCTGCATTTATCATCGGCTCTACAGCAAGTGTCATGCCCGTCTTAAGTCTTAAGCCTTTTTTAAAACCCTGTGGTCTGAAATTTGGCACTTCCGGGTCTTCATGGAGATGTGTGCCAATTCCATGTCCTACAAGATCATAAACAACACCATATCCAAACTGATGTGCCATCTGCTCTATAGCACCCGATATATCATATAACCGTTTCCCCGCAACGGCATTTTTTATTCCGGCAAAAAAGCAAAGACGTGTTCTTTCTATAAGAAACCTTGCCTCCTCGGAAATCTCTCCAACACCGACTGTCCTTGCTGCGTCTGAATGATATCCTTTGTATATAACACCTGCATCAAGACTGACGATATCACCGTCCTGTAAAATACGCTCATCACTTGGTATTCCATGTACTACTTCTTCATTTACCGAAACACATATCGAAGCAGGATATCCACAGTAATTGAGGAAAGACGGTTCACATCCATAACTACGGATCATTTCTTCGCCCAACCGGTCTACATCCTTTGTAGACATTCCCGGTTTGATTTCTTTACCGAGCTGTTGATGGACGGCCGCAAGTATCCTTCCGGCCTCCCTCATCAACCCTATCTCATGCTCTGATTTGATAGTTACAGACATTATTATTCACCTAAGATGCCAACGATAGCTGAAAATACTTCATCCATTGGCTGTGTACCATCAACTGATTTAAGAATGCCCTGCTTATCATAATATTCGATAAGTGGCTGTGTCTGCTCATGATATACTGATAAACGTTTCTGAACAGTCTCAGGCTTATCATCATCTCTGAGTACAGTATCACTTCCGCAGGCATCACATTTGCCCTCAACTTTTGTTGGATTGAATACGATATGATATGTTGCACCACAGTTAAGACATGCTCTTCTTCCACCCATACGGTTTACGATGTTCTCATCAGGTACATCAACGTCGATAGCGAAATCCATCTTCTGTCCAATCTTTGTAAGTGCTGCATCAAGTGCCTCTGCCTGTGGAATAGTTCTTGGAAAACCATCCAATACAAATCCGTTTTTACAGTCATCCTGCTGGATTCTATCCATTACAAGGTCACATGTGAGTTCATCAGGAACAAGTGCTCCCTGATCCATATAAGTTTTTGCTTTCTTTCCTAGCTCTGTTCCGTTCTTGATATTTGCACGGAAGATATCTCCTGTAGAGATATGTGGAATAGAATATTTTGCTGCGATCTGCTTTGCCTGTGTACCTTTTCCAGCACCAGGTGCCCCTAACATGATGATCTTCATAAAAATTTTCTCCTTATTCATTAAACCAAATTAATGTTGTTGTTTGATAGCACGAATGGAGATACTGATTACAGTATCTCCAATGTACAATTAGTCATTTAAAAATCCTTTATAGTATCGAACTCTCATCTGTGATTCAATCTGTTTCAATGTCTCAATAACAACTCCGACAATGATGATAATTGAAGTTCCACCGAAAGATACGTCTGCGTTAAATACTCCATTAAAGAATATTGGCACGAATGCAATAAACGCAAGTCCTACGGCTCCAATGAATACTATGTAGTTCAATATCTGATTTAAGTAATCACTTGTTGGTTTTCCAGGTCTGATACCTGGAATAAAACCACCTGAACGTTTCATATTATTTGCGATCTCAAGCGGATTAAATGTGATATTTGTATAGAAATATGCAAAAGCAATTACTAGTACAATATATACAATAAGTCCTATTGAATAAACCGGCTCACTTGGATCACACCAGTTAGACTGCGACAGTCCTTTGAGAATCTTGGATCCAATTCCGTTTCCATTACCTTTTCCAAGGAAACTAGCAATGATAACTGGTGTTTGCATAAGAGACTGTGCAAAGATTACTGGAATAACTCCACTAGTATTAACCTTTAGTGGGATGTTAGTCTGCTGTCCGCCAATCTGCTTATTGCCTCTTATCTTACTTGAGTACTGTACAGGAATCCTGCGCTCAGCCCCCTGAAGTAAAACTACAAATACTACCATTGCTGCAATGATTGCAACGATGATAAGTCCAGCAACGATCGCCTTCGGTACATTTGCAGCAGATGAAATGAACTGCTCCCAAAGAGTACTTAAATCTTCCGGAATACGTGAAATAATATTGATTGTCAATACTATTGATATTCCATTTCCTACACCTTTTTCTGTAATACGCTCACCAATCCACATGAGTACAGCAGATCCTGCTGTAAGTGTGGTAACAACCATAATAACAGTAAGTGGTGTTTTATCTGTAAGATAACTGCTTCTATAGAAACCTATTACCATCATGACAGACTCAAGAAGAGCCAATGCAATTGTAAGATAACGTGTTATCTCAACAATTTTTTTTCTGCCTTCCTCACCGTCGCGCTGTAATTCTTCAAGCTTAGGAATAGCAATTGTAAGTAACTGCATAATAATTGAAGATGTAATGTATGGGGTGATATTCAATGCAAATACTGACATTTGCGAGAATGATCCACCTGTTATTGCATCAACAAATCCTAAACCATCTGTCGATTTACTGTTCAACCAACTCTGAAATACGGAGCCTTTGACACCCGGAATTGGAAGTTCGCTTCCAATTCGGATGACAATAAGCATCATGAATGTAAAAAGGATTCTATTTCGAATATCCTTTATTTTAAACGCATTACGGAGTGTCTCAAGCATTAGATCACCTCTGCTTTTCCACCAAGAGCTTCGATTTTTTCTTTTGCACTAGCACTAAAAGCGTTAGCCTGAACTGTAAGCTTCTTAGTAAGTTCTCCATTTCCAAGAATCTTTACGCCATCTCTAGGATTCTTAACGATTCCAGCTTCGATTAATGTCTCAACTGAAACAACTGCATCGTTATCGAATCTCTCAAGAGCTGAAAGATTTATAGGTACGATTGTAAGAGTGTTTCTGTTTTTGAAACCTCTCTTAGGCAATCTTCTATATAATGGCATCTGTCCACCTTCGAAACCTGGTCTTGGTGCTCCTGAACGAGCCTTCTGACCTTTGTGTCCCTTACCAGCAGTCTTACCGTTTCCTGAGCCGTGTCCACGACCTCTTCTGAAATTATCACTGTGCACTGAACCTTCAGCTGCCTTTAAATTAGATAAATCCATCACGGTACCTCCTTATTTTATTCTTAAACTTCTTCTACTTTTACGTATGGTGCTACTTTACGAACAGCTCCCTGTGTAGCTGCGTTATTTGGTAACTCTACAGTTTTTCCTAACTTAGTAAGACCAAGAGCCTCTATAGTCTTCTTGTTCTTAGGAACTGCACCGATTGTAGATTTGATTAATGTAACTTTAACTCTATCTGCCATTTTAGCGTTCCTCCTAACCTAAGATTTCTTCTACAGATTTACCACGAAGTTTTGCAACCTCTTCAGGGCTTCTTAACTGCTTAAGAGCCTCGATAGTGGCAAGTACTACGTTCTGTTTGTTGTTTGATCCTAAAGATTTTGTACGGATATTCTGGATACCAGCAATCTCGCATACAGAACGGGCTGGACCACCAGCGATAATTCCAGTACCTTCAGGAGACTTCTTTAATAATACGGAAGCACCTGTGTATTTTCCTGTTACATCATGTGTAATAGAATTGTTCTCGTCTAACTTAACGCTAACCATACTCTTGATTGCGTCTTCTTTACCTTTGCGGATAGCTTCAGGAATTTCTGCTGCCTTTCCAAGACCTGCACCAACATGGCCGTTCTTGTCACCAACAACAACGAGAGCTGTGAATCGCATGTTACGTCCACCCTTAACAACTTTTGTTACACGCTTGATGTCAACTACCTGGTCAACTAATTCTAATTGACTAGCGTCAATGATTTCACGTTTCATGTTTGTCTCCTCCTAAAACTCTAAGCCAGCTTCTCTAGCTGCTTCAGCTAATGCTTTAACTTTTCCTGCGTAAATAAAACCGCCTCTATCGAAGACAACAGTTGAAATACCTTTATCTAATGCTTTCTTTGCGATTACAGTACCAAGCTTTGCTGCTGCATCTACGTTATTAGTCTTCTCGAGCTCTGCCTTTACATCTTTGTCAAGTGTTGATGCAGAAACGAGTGTATTTCCAACTGTATCATCAATAATCTGAGCATACATATGGTTATTACTTCTGAATACAGCTAAACGTGGGCGCTGAGCTGTACCAGCAAGATGATTACGCATTCTGTTATGTTTCTTTACACGAACTTCTGTTCTTGATTTCTTACTAACCATTACTTGTCCACTCCTTTAATTATTTTTTACCAGTCTTACCAACTTTACGTCTAATAACTTCATCAGCATATTTAATACCTTTGCCCTTGTATGGCTCTGGTCTTCTCTTATCCCTGATCTCAGCTGCGTACTGGCCAACTTTTTCTTTATCGATACCTTTAACAATGATTTTGTTGTCCTGAACTTCTGACTCAAGTCCTTCAGGATCCTCCATCTCAACCGGATGAGAATATCCTAAGTTAAGAGTAAGTTTCTTTCCAGCCTTAGAAGCTCTGTAACCAACACCGTTAACCTCGAGAGTCTTTGTATATCCCTCTGTAACACCAACTACCATATTGTGGATGAGTGTTCTTGTTAATCCATGTAAAGATTTCATTTTTTTCAAATCATTAGGTCTTGTAACTACGATTTCTTCGCCCTCTAATTTGATGTCCATCTCTGATGGAAGAGTTCTCTCAAGAGTACCCTTTGGACCTTTTACAGTCACATGATTATTTTCTGCAATATCAACTGTTACTCCAGCTGGAACTGCGATTGGCATTCTTCCTATACGTGACATGCCCGTACCTCCTATATTTGATATTAGGTTAATAGTTATATAGTATTTCTGACCTTGAGGTCAGGTTATACTTTGGGTTGTTGCTTGTTGTATCCTTACTATACATCAATGATGCATCGAGTATGGATACGTGATGAAAATAAATACACCTAACAATAATGTTAAGGTTTTTTAGGGGTATGTTCTATTCGCTAAGTTCAAGCTACGTCTTACGACTTGCTTTCACTAAGCTCACAGAACGCCTTCACACTAAATTCATGCTACGCTTACGCTTGCATTCATTAAGTGTTTCCAGGCTACCAAACGAATGCTAATACTTCGCCACCAACCTGAAGCTTTCTAGCCTCTTTATCTGTTACGATACCCTGGTTAGTTGAAAGGATTGCGATTCCAAGTCCACCAAGAACTGAAGGGATCTCATCTTTACCAGCGTAAACACGAAGACCTGGCTTAGAAATTCTCTTAATTCCTGTGATAACTTTCTCGTTTTTGTCAGCACCGTATTTTAATGTAACACGGATTGTTTTGAAATTACCATCTTCAACGATGTCGTATTTCTCGATGAATCCCTCGTCAACAAGGATTCCAGCGATTGCTACTTTAATCTTAGAAGCTGGGATGTCTACTGTATCATGTTTTGCAGTATTTGCGTTACGAATTCTTGTAAGCATATCTGCGATTGGATCACTTGTCATCATCATAATGAACGATATCCTCCTTAAATATGTTTGTTAATATAGTTATTTATAAAAAACAGTGGTTGCCTAAGGGTATGTTCTATTCGCCAAGTTCGAACTACCTACAATCTTGCGTCATAAGGAAGTTCTTTTCGCTCCGCTCAAAGAACAGCCTTCTCACTAGATTCGTGCAACGCTATAGCGTGCACTCATCAAGTGTTCAGGGCTTACCAGCTAGCTTTTTTAACGCCTGGGATCTGTCCCTTGTATGCTAACTCACGGAAGCATACTCTGCAGATTCCGTATTTCTTTAAAACTGAATGTGGACGTCCACAAATTCTACAACGTGTGTAAGCTCTTGTAGAGAACTTTGGTGCACGCTGCTGTTTGATTTTCATACTTGTCTTAGCCATTAGAATTCCTCCGATTATTTAGCGAATGGCATATTGAACTGTGCCAGTAACTCACGTGCCTCTTCGTCTGTCTTAGCAGTAGTAACGAAGATAATGTCCATACCACGAACTTTATCTACCTTATCATACTCGATCTCAGGGAAAATGATCTGCTCTTTGATTCCAAGGGCATAATTTCCACGGCCATCAAATGCGTTAGGGTTAACACCTCTGAAGTCACGTACACGAGGTAATGCTAAGTTGATGAGACGATCTGCAAACTCGTACATCTTCTCACCACGTAATGTAACCTTACATCCGATTGGCATTCCTTCTCTGATTTTAAAGTTAGCTATAGCATTCTTTGCTTTAGTTGTAACTGCTTTCTGTCCTGTGATAGCTTCCATATCTTTTACGGCTGCCTCAAGGATCTTAGCGTTTTCCTTAGCTTCACCAACACCCATGTTAACTACGATCTTGTCAAGCTTTGGAATTTCCATTGCGTTCTTGTATCCGAACTTTTTGATCATTGCATCTTTGATCTCATTTTCGTACTGTTCTCTAAGTCTACTCAATGTCTTAATCCTCCTCTCTTCAATTAGTCGATAACTTTGCCTGTTGATTTAGCAAAACGTACTTTTTTGTCTCCATCCATTTTGAAACCTACGCGAGTAGCTTTTCCTTCGTGAAGGAGCATTACATTAGAAGCATCGATTGGAGCTTCCTGATGAACGATACCGCCCTGCTGGTTTGACATGCTTGGTTTTGTGTGCTTTGTAACCATGTTGATGCCCTCAACAAGAACTGTATTGTTTTTTGCGTTTACGGCAATTACCTTGCCCTCATTGTCTTTGTCTTTACCAGCGATAACTTTTACAAGATCGCCTTTTTTGATTTTCATAGTTGCCATCGACGTTCCTCCTATAATACTTCTGGAGCCAGAGAAACAATCTTCATGAACTGTTTCTCACGAAGCTCACGAGCTACTGGTCCAAATATACGTGTTCCTTTTGGAGTTTTGTCATCTTTGATGATAACTGCTGCGTTCTCATCAAATTTAATATAAGATCCGTCTTTACGACGAGCACCTTTTACTGAACGAACTACTACGGCTTTAACTACATCGCCTTTTTTAACAACACCGCCTGGTGTTGCATCTTTAACAGTAGCAACGATTACATCACCGATGTTCGCATATCTTCTGGTAGATCCACCCATAACGCGGATAACAAGTAACTCTTTAGCGCCAGTGTTATCAGCAACTTTGAGTCTGCTTTCCTGCTGTACCATGCTTGTAGCCTCCTTTTATTATTTTGCTCTTTCCATGATTTCTACAAGTCTCCATCTCTTATCTTTAGATAATGGTCTTGTTTCCATAACTCTGACTGTATCACCGATCTTTGCATCGTTATTCTCGTCATGAGCTTTTAATTTATAAGTCTTCTTAACGATCTTGTTGTAAAGTGGATGTCTTACATTATCTCTAACTGCTACAACGATTGTCTTATCCATCTTATCGCTTACAACAACACCAACACGTGTTTTTCTAAGATTTCTTTCTTCCACGGTCTAAATCTCCTTTCTGATAGGATTAATTATTCAGCAACTTTTGCAGTGATCACAGTCTGAATTCTAGCGATGTTCTTACGAACCTCTTTGATTCTTGCTGTGTTATCTAACTGATTAGTTGCATTCTGGAATCTTAAATTGAAAAGTTCTTTTTTAGCATCAACGAGCTGTGCCTGTAACTGCTCTACGCTCTGTGCCTGTAACTCTTTAACGTATGCACTAGTTTTCATTTGACTCACCGCCTTCTAAATCTGCACGAGAAACTACTTTACACTTGCAAGGTAATTTGTGTGTAGCAAGACGTAAAGCTTCTTTAGCTACGTCTTCCGGTACTCCGGAGATTTCAAATAATACTCTACCTGGTTTAACTACAGCTACCCAATACTCAAGGGCACCCTTTCCTTTACCCATTCGAACACCCATAGGTTTCTGTGTAATAGGTTTCTCTGGGAAAATTTTAATCCAAACTTTACCACCACGCTTGATGTAACGAGTCATAGCTACACGGGCAGCCTCAATCTGATTTGCTTTGATCCAGCATGGCTCAAGTGCTACGATACCGTACTCACCATAAGTGATTTTGTTACCTCTTGTAGCTTTTCCTGCCATGGAACCGCGGAACTGTTTACGATGTTTTACTCTCTTTGGCATTAACATAATTACTTAGATCCTCCTTCCTTGTTAGCTTTTGTAGGAAGTACCTCGCCTTTGTAGATCCAAACTTTTACGCCGACTTTTCCGTAAGTTGTATCTGCCTCAGCGAATCCATAATCGATATCTGCTCTGATTGTCTGGAGTGGAGTAGTTCCATCGTTGTATGTCTCTGTACGAGCCATATCTGCTCCGCCAAGACGTCCTGAACAAGATGTCTTAATTCCTTTAGCACCAGCCTTCATAGCTCTTCCCATGCAAGATTTCATTGCTCTACGGAATGACACACGGTTCTCGAGCTGTAAAGCGATGTTCTCAGCTACTAACTGAGCATCCTTGTCTGGTCTCTTAACTTCTTTGATATCAACAACTAATTTCTTGTCTGTAAGCTTCTGAACTTCTGCTTTAACCTTCTCGATCTCAGCTCCGCCCTTACCGATTACAACACCTGGTTTAGCTGTGTAAATGATTACTTTAACGCGGTCAGATGCTCTCTCGATCTCAATCTTTGAAACACCAGCAGCGTATAATTTTTTCTTTAAAAATGTTCTGATATTATAATCTTCTACTAAGTAATCAGCGAAATCACCCTCTGCATACCATTTGGAATCCCAGTCCTTGATAACGCCAACTCTTAAGCCATGAGGATTAACCTTCTGTCCCATGATTGCCTCCTATCTTTCATCAAGCACGATTGTAATGTGGCTCATTCTCTTCTCGATTCTGTAAGCTCTACCCTGTGCTCTAGGATGAATTCTCTTCATTGTTGGTCCTTTATTTGCAAAACACTCTGCAACGTAAAGGTTCTCTGCCTTATAGTTCTTCTCTGGATAATTATTCTCTGCGTTAGCAATTGCTGACTCTAATAATTTCTTTACTAAGCTTGAAGCGTATCTAGGATTGTATGTTACGATAGCAAGTGCTTCGTTAACACTCTTTCCACGAATAGCATCTAATACAAAACAAGCTTTCTGAACAGACACTCTAGCATAAGATAACTTAGCTGAAGGTCTTGTATCTCTAACTTCGTTTCTCTCTCTCTTGATTTTGGATCTATGTCCCTTTGCCATGGATGAAACCTCCTTTCACTAAATCTTATCTTACGCCTGATTTCTTCTCGTCTTTTCCATGTCCTCTGTAAGTTCTTGTTGCAACGAACTCACCAAGTTTATGTCCAACCATATCCTCTGTAACATATACAGGAACATGTTTTCTTCCATCATGAACAGCGATTGTGTGTCCAACGAATGAAGGGAAGATTGTTGAACGACGTGACCATGTCTTGATAACAGACTTGTCACCAGAAGCGTTCATAGCATCTACTTTTTTAAGTAAGCTTTCATCAGCAAATGGTCCTTTTTTTAATGAACGTGCCATTTATTCAACCTCCTAATTATTTGATTGCGCGACCGTCTCTTCTACGAACGATCATCTTGTTAGACTGTTTGTTCTTCTTTCTGGTCTTTAAGCCAAGTGCAGGTTTGCCCCATGGAGTACATGGTCCTGGACGTCCTACAGGTGCCTTACCTTCTCCACCACCGTGTGGATGGTCATTAGGGTTCATAACAGATCCACGAACTGTTGGGCGAACACCCATGTGACGTTTGCGTCCGGCTTTACCAATATTAACGAGGTTGTGATCTCCGTTTCCAATTACACCGATTGTAGCACGGCACTGAATTGGAACCATTCTCATCTCTCCTGAAGGAAGACGAAGTGTTGCATATTTGCCTTCTTTAGCCATAAGCTGTGCGCTAAGTCCTGCTGAACGTACTAACTGTCCGCCCTTTCCAGGAAGAAGCTCGATGTTGTGGATCTGTGTACCAACTGGGATATTCTCAAGTGGTAAGCAGTTTCCAACTCTAACCTCAGCCTGAGCACCGCTCATAACTTTCATTCCGTCTGTAAGTCCTGCTGGAGCAAGAATATATGATTTCTCACCATCTGCGTAGCAGATAAGTGCGATGTTTGCTGTTCTGTTTGGATCGTACTCGATACCAATTACAGTTGCTGGAATACCGTCTTTCTTATTTCTCTTAAAATCGATAAGTCTGTATTTTCTTCTGTTTCCACCACCCTGGTGTCTAACTGTGATTTTACCCTGATTGTTACGACCAGCGTTCTTCTTTAATGAAGTAACAAGTGATTTTTCAGGAGTTGTCTTTGTGATCTCTGAGAAATCTGAGCCAGTCATATTTCTTCTGGAAGGTGTATATGGGTTATATGTCTTAATTCCCATTTTGTTTCTCCTTTCGATGTGTTTGTTATCACGCTTAACATGCGTATAATTATTAATGAAGTTCTATTCGCCAAGTTCAAACTTCGCTTCACAGCTCGTTTTCACTAATCTCATAGAACGACCTCGCACTAAATTCAAGCTGCGCTTTCGCTTGCTTTCATTAAGTTGCTTTCGGTCTATAGGCCAGCGAAGATCTCGATGTCTTTGCTGTCAGCTGTAAGCTGTACGATAGCTTTCTTTGTCTTAGCAGTCTTTCCTGTTACCATTCCACGACGTTTGTTCTTTCCGTCGCAGTTCATTGTGTTGACTTTGGCAACCTTTGTTCCTTCGAACATTTTCTCAACTGCTTCTTTTATCATAGTTTTGTTTGCATCTGGATGAACAAGGAATGTATATTTCTTCTCAGCCATTGCATTCATACTCTTCTCAGTTACTACTGGTTTGAGGATTACATCATAGTACTGTACGTTTGCCATTATGCATATACCTCCTCGATTGTTGCTACAGCAGCTTTTGTAACTACTACTGTGTCATATTTTAATACATCAAATACGTTAAGCTCGTTTGTCTGAGATGTCTTAACTGTTGGGATATTTGCTGCAGAAGCGATAACCTTCTCGTCCATATCATTTAATACAACGAGTGCTTTCTCAACATTGAGGTTCTTTAATACTTCTACGAATTTCTTTGTTTTGATCTCATCCATCTTTAACTCGTCTAATACAACGAATTTGTTCTCAACAACTCTTGATGTAAGTGCTGACTTAAGAGCAGCTCTCTTCTCTTTCTTGTTGAGCTTGAATGAATAATCTCTTGGAGTAGGAGCGAATACAACTCCACCACCTGTCCACTGTGGAGATCTTGTAGAACCCTGACGTGCATGTCCTGTTCCTTTCTGTCTCCATGGTTTTCTTCCGCCACCGCGAACTTCAGAACGTGTCTTAGCTTTCTGAGTTCCCTGACGTTTATTTGCAAGCTGCTGAAGTACAGCCATATGAACTAAATGCTCATTAATTTCTACGCCGAAAATGGAATCATTTAACTCGATCTTGTCGACTTCTTTGCCTTCCATGTTATATACAGCTACGTTAGCCATCGTAAAGTTCCTCCTTTCTTACTTTGCACTATTTACCAGATTTTGTAGTCTCTTTTACTGTAATGAGAGCTTTCTTAGCTCCTGGAACTGCGCCCTTGATTAACAGTAAGTTCTTGTCAGCGTCTACTCTTACAACCTCAAGGTTCTGAGTTGTAACTTTTACACTGCCCATGTGTCCAGGCATTCCTTTTCCTTTGAATACCTTACTTGGTGAAGAACAAGCACCGTTAGAACCCTGATGACGATGGAATTTAGAACCATGAGCCATTGGTCCTCTGTGCTGACCTAATCTTTTGATAGCACCCTGGAAACCTTTACCTTTTGAAATAGCAGTTACATCAACTTTGTCACCCTCTGCGAAGATGTCAGCCTTGATCTCGTCTGCTAAATTGTACTCATCTGCGTTTTCGAATTTAAACTCGCGAACGAATCTCTTTCCTGAAACACCTGCTTTTTTGAAGTGTCCCATCTGAGCTTTGTTAACACCATGTCTGTGTGCTACGCTCTTTTTACCGTTGGCATCTTTCTCAACGACTTTCTCTTTCTTGTCGCCAAAACCAACCTGAACTGCGCTGTAACCGTCATTCTCAACTGTTTTGATCTGTGTTACAACACATGGACCAGCCTCTAATACAGTAACTGGAACTAAAACGCCATCTGCATTGAAGATCTGTGTCATACCGATTTTTGTTGCTAAAATCGCTTTCTTCATTTCTTTACCTCCTGTTTTCTACAGCGGAACGCCTCTTGCCTGTTTACCCAGCCCGCGAAGAATTAGCCGGAACAAGTAGCGGAACCGTTCATCCTAGAGCAGCCTATTAGATCGTTATGCTTTCGCACTGTATCTTCTATATAAACCATTCGGGGATATACTAATTAATTGTCGAAGCTTATTTCTGCTTCATTTTGATATCAATGTAAACACCTGCTGGCATTTCAATCCTTGATAAAGACTCTGTTGTCTTCTGCGTTGGATTGATGATATCGATAAGTCTCTTATGAGTTCTCTGCTCGAACTGTTCACGAGAATCTTTGTACTTGTGAGTAGCTCTAAGAATTGTAACTACTTCCTTCTTTGTTGGAAGAGGTACCGGTCCGCTCACCTGTGATCCATTCTTCTTTACAGTCTCGATAATTTTCTTTGCGCTCGAATCTACTAACTCGTGATCATACGCTTTGAGAGTAATTCTCATTACTTGACTTGCCATAAAAAAAGTCGCCTCCTTTTCGCACTTTTAATTTCAGTACGACAAGCGGTGACTGTACACATCTCCGTGTGTGTCCCAATGACTTTCACACGTTGTTTCTACTTAATGTAGACCATATCTGTTCTGTACAGTGACTTGTCGTCAGTTTCCTAACTTGACATTCGCTCCGCCGAATTCTCTGTCTCACGGACAGTAACTTCAAACTTCATAGCTATCATGCCACAGCAAGTGTTATTATACATGACCATTGTCATAATTGCAACACTTTTTTAAATTTTTTTTATTTCAATAAATATTCCATTGAAATATTGCTTTTTTCAACGTATATTATATAGAAGAAACTCGTTTCGATGCAAGTGGAAATTTGATAGTATTCCATTAAATACAAGACATTGAACACTCGCATCAGAATAAATATATACCTTATAACTTTTAATAAGAAAGGATGTAACATAACATATGTGGTTAGCAGATAGGTGGAAAGATTATGAAGTAATAGACTGTTCAGCCGGAGAAAAGCTCGAACGTTGGTCTAAATATATTTTATTGCGTCCTGATCCGCAGGTCATCTGGGACACACCTAAAACAGACAAGAACTGGAAAAAGTTAAACGGACATTATCACAGAAGTAAAAAAGGCGGTGGAGAATGGGAGTTTTTCGATCTGCCACAGGAGTGGACGATAAACTACTCTCTTCCTATTAATAAGGATCTTACTTTCCATTTAAAGCCATTCAGCTTCAAGCACACGGGTCTTTTCCCGGAGCAGGCTACAAACTGGGACTGGTTTTCACACAAAATATATGAAGCTAAAAAGAGCGGCCGCGAAGTAAAGGTATTAAATCTTTTTGCTTACACCGGAGGAGCTACACTTGCTGCCGCTGCCGCAGGAGCAGCCGTCACACACGTTGACGCCTCAAAGGGAATGGTTACATGGGCAAAAGAAAACGCTGTAAGCTCAGGACTTGGCGATGCACCTATCAGATGGCTTGTTGATGACTGTGTCAAATTTGTAGAGCGTGAGATCCGTCGTGGCAATCATTATGACGCAATAATCATGGACCCTCCATCTTACGGTCGCGGACCAAAGGGTGAGATCTGGAAGATCGAGGAGAGCATTTATCCGCTTGTGCAGCTTTGTGCCAAGTTGCTTACAGACAAGCCGCTTTTCTTTCTTATCAATTCATATACTACAGGTCTTCAGCCGGCAGTACTTACCTATATGATAAGCACAGCTTTAAAGAAATTTGACGGAAAAGTCACAGCAAGTGAGATTGGTATCCCGGTTTCCTCAAACGGTCTTGTTCTTCCATGCGGAGCGAGTGGACGTTTTGAGGGACGTTAATACGTTTTCTAAAGTACCAAAAAGAGAGACGAAACATTATTCCAGTGTTTCATCTCTCTTTTATAATATCAAAGTATCCGTTTTTTCTTAAGAAGTATTAGTATCATTACGCATATGATGATCATGATGCCGCATATGATCAAGAATCCATGTGCCGTGTTCGCCAGTGGAACCCACTTCGAACTGACATTCATACCATATATACCGGATATAACTGTCGGAATAGCCATGATAAGCGTAATGACCGTAAGTATCTTCATGACATTGTTAAGTCGGTTATCAATCACTGTACTCATCAGCTCTCTGGTACCATTTATGATATCACGGTAAATACCAGTCATCTCGATAGCCTGCTTATTTTCTACAATAACATCACCAAGTAGCTCTTTGTCTTCGGGATACTGCTCAAGTCGTTTGTATCTGGTCAATCGCTCAAGCACAACTCCATTTGCACGAAGAGATGTGGCAAAATATACAAGTGTGGACTCAAGCTCGTGAAGAGCAATTAAATCCTCCTCCTCCGTGTCCTCTCCTACTCGTTCCTCGATCTCTGTACGCATTTTGTCAATGATGCGAAGGTCATTCTGGTATAAAACAGAGATCCTGTAAAGTATCTGATATACAAATCTGAGTTTTTTCTTGGTACTGAACTCCTTTACACGATTGTTGAGAAATACCTGAAGAACCGGTGTATCCTCCGTGCATACAGTGACTATCTCATCATCCGTCAGGATAATTCCAAGCGGGATTGTCGTGTAGGATTCTTTATCGTGTCTGGTCTCTATGGATGGAATATCCACCAGTATAAGTGTATATCCGTCCTGCAGCTCGATACGTGAGCTTTCCTCCTCATCAAGTGCTGAAAGCACATCCTCTATATCGACATTCAACTCATCGGCAACCATCTGGCCTTCCGCGACAGACGGATTAACCATTTGTATCCAGGCTCCGCTCTCAATCCGGTCCACCTCATGTATTAACTTGTCATCTGTCCTATAATACTTGACCATGATGCCTCCTTGGGTTGTTTCTAATTTGGTACTGTACAGTATATTTTTGTACTGAATAATCACCTGACCTCTATATTATTTCTCAGAATATTTCTCGCTCTGGCTCTTTATAAGTTCTGCATCTTCAAAGTAGTTGATCTTCATGGCACGCTTAACTTCTGCCATAGTCTGTGCAGCACATTCTCTTGCTACCTCGTTGCCTTTCTTAAGAATCTCATATACAGCAGGAATATCTTTTTCAAACTCTGCTCTTCTCGCACGGATAGGTGCAAGTTCTTCCTGCATGATATTGTCGAGAAATTTCTTGATCTTCACATCGCCAAGTCCACCTCTTGTATAGTGGTCTTTAAGCTCCTGAAGATTTTCATATTCTGGTAGATATTCCTCAAAATGCTCAGGCTTTGAAAATGCGTCCAGATATGTAAATACAGTATTGCCCTCAAGATGTCCTGGGTCAGAGATCTGTATATGAGTTGGATCTGTATACATGCTCATAACCTTTTTCTTTACATCTGCTTCTGTATCAGCAAGATAAATACAGTTTCCAAGAGATTTGCTCATCTTCTGTCCACCATCTGTACCCGGAAGACGACAACATGCCTCATTCTCAGGTAAAAGCACCTCCGGCTCAACAAGAACTTCATCGTAGACAGTATTGAATTTTCTAACTATCTCCCTTGTCTGTTCGATCATAGGAAGCTGATCCTCACCTACCGGAACAGTTGTAGCCTTGAATGCTGTAATATCCGCCGCCTGACTAATTGGATAAGTAAAAAATCCAACCGGAATGCTTGCCTCAAAGTTGCGCAGTTTAATTTCATTTTTAACTGTTGGATTTCTCTGAAGTCTTGATACAGTTACTAGATTTGAGTAAAAAAATGTAAGTTCTGTAAGCTCAGGGATCTGTGACTGTATGAAAAGTGTTGACTTTGCCGGATCAAGTCCCGCTGAAAGATAATCAAGTGCTACCTCTATAATATTCTGTCTGATTTTCTCAGGATTATCAAAATTGTCAGTAAGTGCCTGTGCATCAGCGATCATGATAAATATCTTGTCGAACTCACCTGAATTCTGAAGCTCGACTCTTCTGCGGAGTGAACCTACATAGTGTCCGATATGAAGTCTTCCGGTAGGTCTGTCTCCTGTTAAAATTATTTTTTCCATATTATATATTTCCTCGTTCACATTATTGTCGTACAGTAATCTAGCCGTGTAAGCCTCTTGCCTGTCTGTCCATATCCTCTACCACGATATCATAGATCTCGCCGAGTGTAGAGCAGTATTCCAATACTTTCCATGGCTCATTTGTGTGATAATGAATCTTTATAAGTTCCTCATCACCAACTGCTAAAAGGCAATCCCCTTTAAAATTCTCTGTAAAATAGTCATTTATAGCATCCTCATCGAGATCCTGTCCCTCAATAAGAAGCTGTGTATCATAACGATATTCTAACATCTCTGTTCTCCATTCCTGTCAATACATCTGTAGTCAGTGCCTGTTTTTTATTATAGCACACTACATTGTAAAAGCATAGAAAAAACTACACTACTGTTTCACTATATCTGCATACACTGCATGAGCCGCTTTACACAGATCATCAGGCGCAAGTGTGATCTGTAGTCCCAGTCTGCCACCGCTTACCGTAATTTTCTCCTGTTCCTTTGCCGACTCATGTATAAATGTCGGATACTGTTTTTTCATCCCGATCGCGGTACAGCCTCCGCGGATATATCCGGTAACCTTTGTCAAATCCTTAAGGTGCAGCATTTCTATTGATTTCTCACCAGCTGCTTTTGCTGCCTTTTTAAAATCAATTTCATCATCTATAGGCACAACAAACACGTAATAGCCACCACTTTTTCCGACTGTTGTAATCGTTTTATAAATACTCATATGTTCCATTCCCAGCTTGTCTGCTATCTGCGCAGCATCTATAAATTCATCGCACTCATAAGTACGCGCCTCGTAACTTATCTTCATGGTCTCAAGTATTCTGATTGCATTGGTTTTTGCTTCTTTTTTGCTCATCTTACATTTCCTCAATCTTTAATTTTTAGTTAGTATAACACTATGGCTTATTTACCATATAAACTATTTTCTCATACATTATAAAACATAGAACACTTGATATCATAAACAATTTTCCGCCATCAAATTTAAATAGATAGTATCTTCATAATTTCTAAAAAACGTCCGGCTTTGAACCGGACGTTTTTACTATTTATACAAATTTCTGAGCAAGCTCATCACCGATGATCTTCTCTTCTTTTTCTGCTGTTGCCTTGTCTACGGCACTTACAGAAATATATGTCTTAAGCTTAGGCTCTGTACCTGAAGGTCTTACTACTACTGAGCAATTGCCCTCAAGGATAAATTTGAGTACATCAGATTTTGGAAGTCCATTAAGCCCCTTGCTGTAGTCCTGACACTCGATAACTTTTTTGCCACCGATAGTATCAAGTCCCTTGTGGAACTGCGCCATGATATCCTGCATCTTTGCAAATCCTGCTGATCCGTCAAACTCATATGAGTGAAGAGTGTTCAGACAGTAGCCGTATTTCTCGTAGAGGCTGTTAAGCTTGTCGATAAGGCTGATGCCCTGTGTCTTGTAATATGCGAACATCTCACAGATGAGGAATGCTCCATCTACAGCATCCTTGTCACGGACATATGTACCGCTTAAGTATCCGTAGCTCTCCTCAAATCCGAAGATATATGAGTCAGCTTTGCCCTCTTTCTCAAGGCGTCCGATGTGCTCACCGATGAACTTGAAACCTGTAAGAAGGTTTACAGTACTTACACCGTAATCTGCTGCAATTCTGTCTGCCATATCGATAGTAACGATAGTCTTACAGAGTACAGGATCTTTCGGCATTGTCCCCATTGCAACTCTTCTCTGGCATACATAGTCAAGTAAAAGCATGCCTGTCTCGTTTCCTGAGAGAAGTACATACTCTCCTGCGTCATTCTTTACTGCGATACCTACACGGTCACAGTCAGGATCTGTTGCAAGAAGAAGATCTGCGTTGCATTTCTTGGCATATTCCATGCCAAGAGCCATTGCCTCTTTGATCTCAGGGTTTGGATATGGACATGTGGGGAAGTTGCCGTCAGGCTGCTCCTGCTCTTTTACAACGGTGATATTTGTGTATCCTGTCTCCTTTAATGTACGAAGAACCGGTTTAAGACCTGTTCCGTTGAGTGGAGAATAAACGATTGCAACGTTTTTATCTACATTTACGCTGTCATCGAGAAGAGACTGTTTTTTAACCTCTTCAACGAATGCTGTAAGTACATCATCTGAGATATATTTGATAGTTCCGTCTGCAACACCTACCTCGAAATCTGACTGCTTTACGTCTGCAAAAATGTCAAGTTTCTCGATCTCTGCAAGTATCTTAGCAGCTGCCTCTGTTGTGATCTGGCATCCGTCTGCTCCGTATACCTTGTATCCGTTGTACTTGCTTGGGTTGTGGCTCGCTGTAACCATTACACCTGCTGATGTGCCAAGATATCTTGTAGCGAAAGAAACTGTAGGTACAGGAAGAAGCTGTGGCCAGATATTTACCAAAACTCCATTTGCTGCAAATACAGATGCTGCAACCTTTGCGAAAACATCTGATTTGATACGGCTGTCGTATCCGATTGAAACAGATGGTGTGTCAAAGTTTGCTACCAGATAATTTGCAAGTCCCTGTGAAGCCTTTGCTACAGTATATACATTCATTCGGTTTGTTCCGGCTCCGATAGTTCCGCGGAGTCCGCCTGTACCGAATGCAAGGTTTCTGTAGAATGCATCCTCAATCTTTGCCGGATCATTCTCAATAGATTTAAGTTCTGCTGCTACATCTGCGTCTGCTGTTGCTGATTCAAGCCAGCGCTTGTATTCTTCATTGTAATTCATATTA
>CAVICC010000016.1:0-47755 GCA_963641405.1 bacterium
CTTTTTCTTACGAAATATGCGGTACCGCATATTTCTGTACTGAATAGTTACGAATTTTCTTATTTTGTTCCGAAAATACGATCTCCTGCATCGCCAAGTCCCGGAACGATGTATTTGTGCTCGTTGAGATGATCATCAAGTGCTCCGATGTACACATCAATATCAGGATGTGCCTCTGTCAGTCTCTTAACGCCCTCCGGAGCCGCGATAATACACATAAAGTGGATATTTTTAACGCCTCTCTTCTTTAACATATCGAGAGCTGCAACTGCTGATCCACCTGTGGCAAGCATTGGATCTACCACGAACACTTCTCTGTTTGCACAGTCTGCCGGAAGCTTGCAGTAATATTCGATCGGCTCTGCCGTCTTTGGATCACGGTACATACCAATGTGTCCGACTTTTGCAGCCGGAATAAGCTCAAGCATTCCATCCACCATGCCAAGTCCTGCACGAAGAATAGGAACGACTGCAAGTTTCTTTCCCTTTAATTCTTTAACTGTTGCCTTGCAGATAGGTGTCTCGATCTCTACATCTGCAAGCTCAAGATTTCTTGTTGCCTCATAGCACTCAAGCATGGCTACCTCGCTGACAAGTGTCCTGAAATCCTTTGAACCTGTTTCGGTTCTTCTCATAATTCCGATCTTATGCTGGATCAGTGGATGATCCATAACTACTACTTTACCCATTTTATTCTCCTTTATTTAAATAAAAAATTATTGTTCCTGATATTTTTCGTTGAGCATCTTTACAAGCTTTTTGATCGTGACTCTGAGACTTTCATAGCATAATCCATAATTCTGCAAAGTGCCACCGTACGGATCAAGTATCTCTAATTCGTCCCCCACATACTGTGACAGTACAAAGATCTGCTCCGGATCTATGTTTTCAAATTTCTCGATTATCCTGTCTCTTTGAGCCGCTTCCATGGTAAATACTATAGTTGTCTCAGTGATATCTGACTCCTCGAGCTGTTCTGAAATAATGCCCTCGGTAGATATGCCGTTGCCTATGAGCACCGCCTCTGCCTTCTGGTTGAGAGGCTCCGGAAACTGTACTACAAGTCCTCTTGCCTCGACTTCCATCGGTACTTTAAGGGCAAATTCTTTCATTATCTCCTTTGCCATCTGCTCACGGCAAGTGCCTGACTGTGCCACAAATATGATCTTGTCATATGCCACACTTGTATCTATAACCTGATGGCCTGCTGCCTTTAGCATCCTGTTCATGATAGCCTGACCGATACGCGGTGTAGAAAAACTCTCCGAAAAGATCACATCAACATCCAGTTCATCACATCCTCTTAAAATACGATACAGCTCATGAGCTATGGAGTCCTCATCTTCCCTGCTTCCCATAGAAAGGACAACATCTGCTTCGTAATAGTCTTTTGTCTCCTCTGTGGCGATAACAGCTATCTTTTTACCATCATCCTTATGCGTTGCGACAAGCTCATTTATCTTTGCAACAACTCTTTTTCTGGTGCCGTCCACGATAACCATATTGGCTTTTGGCGCATAATGCTTGTACTTCATGCCCGGTGCCTTTGGCTTTCTCGTATCGTCAGCCGCTATTATTCCCGGATCGATGACAACTTCCTTACCAAGCACCTCTGAAAGCATGGCAGGTGTGATATAGCCCGGACGAAGCACCATAGGTGACTCCTCCGTCAGATCTATGATCGTAGACTCTATGCCTATGCCGACCGGTCCGCCATCTATTATCATGGCAATTTTCCCTGACAGATCCTCTGCCACGTGCGCAGCCTCTGTAGGACTTGGTCTGCCTGACGTATTGGCACTGGGTGCTGCGATAAGGCATCCGCTCCTTTTTATGAGATCAAGTGCTATAGGATGATTCGGCATACGGACTGCTACCGTAGCCATGCCGCCTGTTGTGGCATCCGGCACTGCATCACTCTTTTGCACTATCATGGTAAGAGGTCCCGGCCAGAACGCATCTGACAACTTTTGGGCATCTTCGGGTATGGTCTTTGCCACCCTTGCCATATCTGAAAAATCTGCAATATGCACTATAAGTGGATTGTCCGACGGGCGCCCCTTGGCACTGTAGATCTTCTTTGAGGCCTCCGGATCAAGTGCATCTCCACCGAGCCCGTATACTGTCTCTGTAGGAAAAGCAACAAGCTCGCCCTCTGCTATCAGCTTTCCGGCCTCTGCCATCTGAACGCTATCTATATTATTTTGATCTATTTTTATTATTTTTGTTTCCATTATATTCATTATTTTCCTCATTTGCCTAACCTTGTTTATTATACAATAGTGCCAATTACTTTTCAAGTTTTGGTAGTTATTTGGTCATTATTGTCGTTAATGAGAAATAAAGTGTGCGCCAAACGCACACTTTTGCGCGCGAGCGGATAACATGGTTATATCTTCATTTCCGCGAGCTGCACATATTTGCAAGCTTGCCTGCTTTTATTATATAGGAAGTTACAGCATAATTTCCTATATAATAAAAGAGACGGCCGAACCGTCTCTTTTTCTGTTACACTTAACTCTTTAATTTGAACTGATTAACCAGATTTTCAAGTACCTCAGCCTGACTATTTAATTCCTGGCTAAGCGCTGAGCTTTCCTCGGATGTTGCAGCATTTGTCTCTCCAACAGAAGATATATTGCTGATACTTGTGTCAAGCTGCTTTACAGCAACCGCCTGCTCCTCAGAAGCCTTTGCAATAGCATTTACCTTATCATTGATGCCTTTCACCTGATCTACCATTGAGTTTAATTCTTCAGCCGTGCTGTCTGCAATCCTCATTCCCTCATTTACAGCCTTAAGGGAAGCTTCGATCAGCTGTGTTGTATTTTGTGCCGCCTCAACAGTCTGACCTGCAAGCGAGCTTACTTCGTTGGCAACTACTGCAAAACCTCGTCCCGCTTCTCCTGCACGTGCAGCCTCTATTGAAGCATTCAATGACAATAGATTGGTCTGGTCGGCAATACTATTGATCGTGTCGATGATCTTACTGATCTCCTGTGATGTAGTGCTTATAACCTGCATTGCTTTGACTACATCCTGCATTTTGCTGTTGCCCTCAACAATTCCATTTGAAACAGCATCAACTTCTCTGCTTATAGCACCAGCTTCACTTGCATTTTCTTCAATCTGTCTGGTGATATCACCTACAGTATTAGATAACTCATCTACAATAGTTGCCTGGTCGGTACAGCTTTCTGCCAAAGACTGGCCTGCTTCAGCAATCTGATCTGCACCGCCTGATACCTGTTCTGACACAGTCATGATCTCTGTCATACTTGATGATATCTGTCTTGAAAAAAGTTCTATCGCCTGCTCTATATTAGCAAAATCTCCAATAAAATCCTTGCTGAACCTAATATCAAAATCGCCTGCTGCCATAGTTGACATTATATTCTGAATCTCATCAATATAAGATCCCATTGTAGCAATTGCCTCGCGAAGCTGTGTTGCGACCTTGCCTATTTCATCATCACGATCGTAATCAATAACAGTATGTACATTACCCTTCGCAATTTCAGCCGATGCATTTTCCAACACGGAAAGATTATTTGAAATCTCTGATATAAGCCTTGCAGAGCGTTTCTTTGTTGTGATATTGCATACAATACATAAAATTACAGCTATGACTGCAGCCAGAATTGTTATTACCATTATCAGTTTGTATTTTGATTCGATGGCAACGCCTGCCTTTTCACCTGCGACATCTAGTGCATCTGCCAATGTCTCTGAGGTGTCATTGTATAATGTATTGTAATATTCAAGTGCAGTGTCCAACTGTCCCTTCTTTACATATTCCAGAAATTCATTTGAGGCATCCTCAAATGCAGTCCAGTCTGTTGTCAGTTGTTCTTTGAGGCTTTCATCATTGAGATTGTCTGTGATCGTATCAATATACCCCTGAATCTTCACAAATCGCTCAGCAAAATCATCGGCCTGCTCCTGCGTAACATCCTGTTCATTTGATGCAAGTGCAAATAACAGACGTTTGTTAATAGTCTGTACATCTTTTCGGATCTCCATCTGATAGGTTTCTGTCACGTACTGTACTTTATAGAAATTAGATACGTTGAAAGCTATAACGATCAGAAAAATAATCATTAATATCGAATTCAATACAAGCATACCATTAGCAAATGAAAACATCGATTTTAGAGAATCGGAAATTTTTTCTTTTTTCTTTGATTTCATCATATACCCCCTCTGTGATACGATTAAATATGTTATAGTATATCATTCGATACGGTATAAATCAATCAAATCCAGCCTTTTCGTTGATAATTTTTGTGACTTATGTACTATATATAAGATTGTGTAAAAGTAAGAACAAAAGCGTTTTGCATTGCAATATATTTTGTTTTGTAATACAATGCAAATAAGCCAATAACGGTGAATAATGATCATTATTTTATAAGGAGGATTTCATTATGGCATACGTAATTTCTGATTCATGCGTTAGCTGTGGTACATGTGCTGGCGAGTGCCCAGTAGGAGCTATCTCTGCTGGTGATTCTCAGTACGTAATCGATGCAGATGCTTGCCTCGATTGTGGTACATGTGCTGGTGTTTGCCCAACTGGAGCAATCAGCCAGTAATCAGCTTTTTTAAAGCATACTTAACAAGAAAAGACGACCTCGATCAGGTCGTCTTTTTTGTTGCTGTAATTTCTTTATTAATGTCAATGCTCAAGATTTGCAAATTTCGTGTACTCAGGCAGCCATGCGAGATTAACAGTTCCGATAGGACCGTTACGCTGTTTAGCTATGATGATCTCTGAGATACCTTTAAGCTCGGTATCCTTGTTGTAGTAATCATCACGGTATATGAACATAACGACGTCGGCATCCTGCTCGATGGCTCCCGACTCTCGAAGGTCAGAAAGCATAGGTCTGTGATCCGGTCGCTGCTCTACGGCTCGTGAAAGCTGTGATAGTGCGACTACCGGTACGGAAAGCTCTCTGGCGAGTGCTTTCAGGGATCGTGAAATATCTGAAATCTCCTGCTGACGCGACTCTGAGCCTCGTCCTGAACCTGTCATCAACTGAAGGTAATCAATGATGACGAGCTTTAAGTCATGCTCGAGCTTGTATTTACGGCATTTGCTTCGCAGCTCTGAGATACTGATACCCGGTGTATCGTCTATGATAAGCTCTGAATCACCGATTATTCCGGCTCCTTCTACGAGCTTTTCCCAGTCTGCATCGGACAGGCTTCCTGTACGGAGTGCCTGTGCATCTACTTTTGATTCGAGGGAGAATAGACGGTTTACCAGCTGTTCTTTCGACATCTCGAGAGAAAATATCGCTGTACACATGTTGGCATGGAAAGCTACATGCTGTGCGATATTAAGTACGAAGGCTGTTTTACCCATTGACGGACGTGCCGCAACGAGCACAAGATCGGACGGCTGAAGTCCGGCTGTTCTGTAATCGAGATCTATAAATCCGGTCGGAATTCCTGTAACCGTGCCCTCCTGCTGGGCGGCCTTTTCTATCTTTTCCAGAGCGTTCATTACTACCGTCCTGATCGGCACATAATCTCCGGTCTGACGGGTAGACAGAAGCTCGAAAACATCATGCTCAGTCTTATCGAGCACGCTCTCGAGTGACTCTTTTCCGGCATAACATTCATTCTCTATGTCCTCTGTCACTCTGATGAGCTTACGCTTTATGGCATTTTCTTTTACGATATTGGCATAATACTTGATGTTGGCAGATGTCGGAACTGATGTAACGAGATTTCTCACGAAATCAAGGCTCTGTATCTCCTGCGGCACATCCTTTTCCTTAAGGCGGTTCTGCAATGTGACCAGATCTACCGGCTGTCCCTCTGTAAAAAGATCTACCATTGTCTCAAATATGATACCGTACTGCTGATGATAGAAATCCTCCTTTAAGAGCATTTCGCTGGCAGTCACGATGGCATCCTTGCTCATGATCATGGAACCGACTACCGACTGCTCTGCCTCAAGGCTGTTTGGCATTATTCGCTTGATCAGTGCTTCTTCCAAGGGGCTTCCTCCTATCCTTCAACTACTGATACTATAAGCTTTGCAGTTACCTTTGGATGGATCTTCACAGGCACCTCATATGTGCCGAGTGCTTTTATTGACTCGCTTAACTGCATTTTCTTTTTATCAAGCTCGAGGTTATGCTGCTCTTTTGCTGCTGCAGCGATCTCTTTTGTAGAGATAGAGCCGAATGTTCTTCCTCCCTCTCCTGAACGAAGTTTTACAACTACCTTTGTATCTTCGATAACCTTTGCAAGCTCAAGTGCATGCTCATAATTCTCCTGAGCCACCTTGTCTGCGTGCTGGTTCTGAAGCTTGAGATCATTTAAGTTCTTTGGTGTAGCCTCCACTCCAAGCTTCTTTGGTATGATTGAATTTCTTGCGTAACCGTCACTTACGTTTACTATCTCGCCTTTTTTTCCTAATGTTTTAACGTCCTGTAATAATATTACTTTCATTCTTCTATGTCTCCTTCTTTCAGCATTTCATCCAGAGTCTCCTGGATCATCCGCTTAGCCTGGACAACCGTACAGCCTGTAAGCTGTGCTCCTGCCACATTCAGATGTCCACCTCCGCCAAGCTTTTCCATGATGATCTGGACATTGATCTCGTCTATTGAACGGGAACTGATATAAATCTTGCCGTTGTACTCCGTGAGTACGAACGATGCCTTTATTCCTATGATATTTAACAATTCATTTGCCGCCTGCGCACCAACGATAGTGGGGCTTTCCACATTCTCGCTAGGACATACGGAAATGGCAAACGCACCTCTGTATACCTCAGCATGACGCACTGCCTCAGCTCTTGCCTTGTAGCATGCCATATCGTTTCGAAGCATCTTTCTGACACGCGTAACCTCTGCGCCCGAACGCTTTAAGAATGCTGCCGCCTCAAAAGTACGCACACCTGTCTTTGTCATAAAGTTGTTGGTATCTATGAGAATTCCTGCGTAAATGCAGTCTGCCTCGGTGGCATTTATCTTTACACCGTCATTGAAGTACTGCAATACCTCAGCAACCATCTCACATGCACTGGATGCGTATGGCTCAATGTATGAAAGTGTAGGATTTTCGATGATCTCACTGTTTTGTCTGTGATGATCAAATACCACGATCTTTCCTGTCTTTTTAAGCAGCTCCGGACACTCTGTGTAGCTTGGTCTGTTAGTGTCAACTACCATGACAAGTGTATCCTTGCTGACCATCTCAAGAGCCTCCTCACTGTTTATAAACATATCATTCGGATAACCCTTTGCTTCTGAAAATGTCTCCATGAGAGGTCTTACGGAGCTTGTCGGATTGTTTATAACAATCTGGGCTTTTTTGTCGATATTTTTGGCTGCACAGTATATACCTATACCTGCTCCCAGCGAATCTACATCTGTGATGCTGTGCCCCATTATAAGTACATTCTCGCTTGTCTCGATAATCTCCTGAAGAGCCTGTGCCTTTACCCTTGCCTTTACACGAGTTTTGCTCTCTACCTGCTTTGACTTGCCGCCATAGTAAAGTATATTGTCGCCATCTTTGATGACTACCTGATCTCCACCTCGTCCGAGCGCAAGATCTATGGCATTTCTGGCGTATACATAGTTCTCATTGTATTTGTCACTCTTTATGCCGATACCGATACTTAGTGTGACTGCCATCTCATTTCCAACCTTGATGGCCTTTACCTCATCGAGCACCTTGAATTTGTCTTCTTCCATGCTCTTTAGGTATTTGTACTTGAAAACGACAAAGTATTTGTCATTCTCGATCTTTCGCACAAGTCCGTCATATTTTGCAAAATACTGGTTCACACGCCTGTCGATAAGCGCGACGAGCAGTGAGCGTTTTACGTCCTCGATACTGTCAAGCGCCTCATCATAGTTATCTATGTATACAAGCGCAGACACCTGTTTCTGCTCGGTGATCTCCTTTTTGCAGCGGTACAATTCCGACTCGTCAAACACATAAAGTGCTGTCAGGAACTGATCTGCTTCATTCGTATCTATGATCTCGTTTTCTTCTGCGATAGAGTTGAAATAGATACGCTTTACAGACAATCTGACAATGCTGTTTTCCTCTGCATTCTCGATAGTAAAATCCGTAGGCTCCTCATTTTTTGTGAGGGCCTCTCTCGTAACCGTAGGAAACAGCGTGGTGATGGATTTGTGATATTTTTTATCAATTCCCATCATCTCGGCAAACCGGTCATTTACCCATAATATCTTGCCCGAATACTCAAGCAGCGCATATGGCACTTCAAACTCATTGAGAAGGCGCTTCTGCACTGACGAATACTGTGTAGCAAAGCTGATAAGTTCATTAGCTACGACCGATTTGCTCCTCACATAGAGAAGCATCACAATTACAAAGTAGAACAATGTAAAAGCGGACAATCCATAGCCGAGCTTTCTGTCATAGTGAAATGCGATCGAATCCACACATATCCACACGATAGTCAAATATAAAGGCCAACACATGTAGCTTTTTAGTTTGCCCTTAAATTTTATTTTTTTCTTCATCTTCCTCTCCTTTTATAATAGAGAGTATACCACTTTGTAATGATTATTCAAAGTACTATATTTTCTCATGTAAGGTTATAGAGATACTCATCTTTTGGTTCATGTCTAACAGTGTGACCATCAACGATTACAGCCCGACATATAATTATCTTTGGCATATTTGAAAAAAGCGGAAAATACCATCATACACATACATGATATCTCCGCTTTTTTTCAATTTTTGCTATTTATTAGGATCTGCTATTTATTTTCTGTCTTATCAGCAGCGATCTCTGCGATAGACTTTGTAAGACCGGCAATTCCCTGAATTTCTGATGGAATGATGATCTTTGTTGCCTTACCGTCTGCTGCCTTTGCAAATGCCTCTAAGCTCTTGATCTGAAGCACCGCATTGTCAGGATTTGCCTCTTTTAACATACGAAGTCCGTCTGCGTTTGCCTGTTGGATCTTTAAGATAGCCTCTGCCTGACCTGCTGCCTCCTGAATGGTTGCCTCTTTCTTTGCCTCCGCACGAAGGATTGCAGCCTGTTTCTCAGCCTCTGCATCGAGGATAACTGACTCTTTATTACCTTCTGCAACAAGGATGGTAGATTTTTTCTCACCCTCTGCACGAAGAATTGCCTCTCGTCTCTCACGCTCTGCTTTCATCTGCTTCTCCATGGCATCCTGAATAGCCTTTGGAGGGATAATGTTCTTAAGCTCGACACGGTTTACCTTGATACCCCAAGGATCGGTTGCCACATCGAGTGTAGCGCGCATCTTTGTATTGATTGTCTCACGGCTTGTAAGTGTCTCATCAAGCTCGAGATCTCCGATGATGTTACGGAGTGTTGTAGCTGTGAGGTTTTCGATAGCCATGATAGGATTTTCAACACCATATGCATAAAGCTTTGGATCTGTGATCTGGAAATATACTACAGTGTCGATCTGCATAGTTACGTTATCCTTTGTGATAACCGGCTGTGGAGGAAAATCAACCACCTGTTCTTTTAAAATAACTCTTTTTGCAACTCTGTCGATAAACGGAACCTTGAAGTGAAGTCCTACTGACCAAGTTGTAAGATATCCTCCTAAACGCTCGATTACCATTGCGTGTGCCTGTGGCACGATCTTGATGCAGTTTACCATTATCAGAAGTACGATGATAACTAGCACTGCAAGTGTCATTAATGCTCCCATTGATTAATTCTCCTTTTCTACTTTTTTGACGATAAGCTTGACTCCACTTATCTCTGTTACCTCTACTAATTCTCCCTTTTTGATGGTCTGCGAATCATCACATGACCTGACCATCCAGTCGATGCCGTCCAAAGCAGTTTTTCCGGTCTGTCTTAGATTGTCGACGTCCTCGGTGAGTATCGCTTGCCTGCCCACCAATCCTGCTACATTTGTCTTCTGTGTTTTTGAATTGACGTATTTTCTCGCCCACGGCTTCGTAAGAATCAAAAGCACTACCGATATGATTATAAATACTACCGCCTGCACTACGACTCCACCACCGAGCGCTGCTACAACAAATGCACCAAGCGCGCCTGCCGCAAACCATATAGATGTCAATCCGACCGTAATAAGCTCGACCAAAATAAAAACTATGGTGGCTGCCAACCAGAAAACAATGTACGTAGTTTCCATATTTTGCCCTCCCTTTTTATTTTTGACATTTGTATGTTTACATTTTTAATTGTATACCAAATACTTTCATTATGCAACTAAATACAGCATAACACCCACAAATTATTCCTGTTTTTTGATAAGTCCGCGGTCGTTTTTCTCCACTATCTTGCGCGAGATCATGACCTGGTGCCCACATCCCATGCATTTCAGGCGAAAGTCCGCACCGACTCTGAGTATTTCCCACTCATTGCTGCCACATGGATGCTGTTTTTTTAATTTTACTATGTCTCCAACTGCGTATTTATCCATTTTCACTCCTCTTGTCAACTTTATTGGTACACTCCCACATACTATTTGTGGAAGTACCATTTCTACACTTCTATCTGTGCGAAGACCGAGCCGAGTCCCTGTTGTATAAGAAGATCAGCTCTGGCATCCATAGGTGTTGTCGATTTGTTGATGAGCACAAGCTTGTTACCTGTGTAATAATCGATAAGACCAGCTGCCGGATATACCGCCAGTGATGTTCCTCCTACGATCAGTACATCCGCGTGACTGATATAATAGATAGCATCCTCGAGAGTTGTCTGGTTTAGTCCTTCCTCATATAAGACAACATCTGGTTTTACCGGTCCTCCACACTTTGGACATTTCGGCACTCCTGTCGAATGCAGTATTTCTTCAGCACTGACAAACTGTAGGCAACGCTCACAATAATTTCGAAGTACGCTTCCGTGCAGTTCCATTACGTTTTTGCTGCCGGCTTTCTGATGAAGTCCGTCTATGTTCTGCGTCACTATACCCTTTAGCTTTCCTACTTTTTCAAGCTCCGCAAGCTTTATGTGAGTGATGTTTGGTTCTGCATCTAGACATAGCATCTTGTCACGATAAAACCTAAAGAATTCCTCAGGCTTTTTTCTGTAAAAGGTATGGCTTAGAATAGTCTCCGGCGGATAATCGTATTTTTGATTGTAAAGTCCGTCCACACTTCTAAAATCTGGTATACCGCTCTCTGTAGATACTCCGGCGCCACCGAAAAATACTATATTGTCCGATTCCTTTACCCACTGTAAAAATATTTCTACACTGTTGTTTTCGCTCATATCAGCTCCATCCTTTCTATAGTCTACGTACTATATAAATATTACGACCAAAGTAGCAAATGGTATGCATCAAAAAATCAAACTTTACAATCTCTGCACCAGCTTCTCCACATCATCATTTCGTCCTATAACCATCAACACATCATCTTCTTTTAGAACATGTTCCGGCAACGGAAGGACTCTTTTTGCACCGGCTTCCTTTACCGTTACTATATTGATATTATAATTCTGGCGCACATTATTCTCTTTGATGCTCTTCCCCACCCATTCTTTCGGTGGATTTATCTCATAAATTGAATAATCATCATTTAATGCCACATAATCGAGCACATGATTAGTACTGTATTTCTTGGCAACCCTCTCCGCCATGTCGCGGTCCGGATAGATCACTTCGTCAGCTCCATTCCTGAGCAAAAATTTCGCATGTACGTCCCTGTTCGTTTTGCTGACAACATGTTTTGCACCCATTTCTTTTACAAGACTTGTGATCTCAAGTGAGCTTTGGAAATTACTACCGATACAAACAAATATCTCATCGAATTTATCAACGCCAATGCCTTTTATCACCTGCGGATCTGTGCAATCACCGATCTGAACTTTTGACACATTATATATCAGATCACGGGCTTTTTCCTCATCCTTATCCATCACCATTATCTCATTGTCGCTCTTTAACAGCTCCAAACACAGATGATGTCCGAATTTACCCATTCCAATGATTAAAATTGATTTCATTTATACCTGCATACTCCTTTGTAATTTCGTAACCTTTTTATTCCATGTTTATTTCAATAACTGCTGATAAATGTCGCGCTTACTCACTCCGCGATCCTTTGCTACACGTTTCATGGCTTCCTTGCGGTCAATTCCTTGCGACTCATAGTGTGCCATATGTTCCTCAAGTGGCATAGCCTCCCAGCTCTGCTGCTGTTCACGCTTTATATCTCGCATATCTTTGCCACAGATTATAAGCACATACTCGCCACGCGGTTCATGTGTCTTAGAGTACTCAAGCAGCTCTGAAAATGTAGTCTGCATCTTCTCCTCATGTTTTTTCGTAAGCTCACGACACACCGTAAGCTCTCTGTCACCAAGTGCATTGTAAAGCTCTGTAACTGTTTTTATCAGATGATGCGGTGCCTCATAGATGATGATAGTCCTTGTTTCATCTTTAAGCTCCTCCATCACATCAGCACGTTCCTTTTTGTCTCTTGGCAGAAATGCCTCAAACGCAAAACGTCTGGTCGGTCTACCCGACATGGTAAGTGCCGTAATGCACGCTGCCGCTCCCGGAAGAGATGTGACAGGCACTCCCTCCTCATAGCATATACGCACAATATCCTCTCCCGGATCGGATATGCCTGGAGTTCCGGCATCTGTGATAAGTGCTATGTTTTTGCCCTCTTTGAGCTTTGCGACAAGCTGATAGGCTTTCTCTATTTTATTGAACTCATGGTAGCTCGTCATCGGGGTTTTTATATCAAAATGATTGAGCAACTTGATCGAATTTCTCGTATCCTCCGCTGCGATGAGGTCTACCTCTTTTAAAGTGCGCAGTACGCGAAATGTGATATCCTCCAGATTTCCTATCGGAGTGGCGCACAAATATAGTGTTCCTGACATGTTATTCTCCTATGATGCTGATCCCACTTGCCAGTGTAACCGGCAACGATTACATTCCCTAACAGAAATTCTATTATGCCTATTTATTATAGCCGTAAATTTCATAAATCTCATCCGTGTATACATTCGGCTCTTTGTATACAACAAGCGGTTTTTCTATCGTCAAACGGCTTTTGCCACCTTTTAAGCCCTCTATGAGTACCATATTTGGCTCCCTGTCTGCATACGGATGCACAAGTCTCATGCGTTTTGGTTCGATGTGGTACTGTATCATTGTGTTAAAAATCTCAGCCAGACGGAAAGGTCTGTGTACCATGTAAAACCTGCCATGAAACTTTAATATACGGGAACTTTCCCTTACAACATCCTCAAGTGTACATTTGATCTCATGCCGTGCAATAGTCATCGCATCTGCATCATTTGTAATACCATGCTGACCGATCATATATGGCGGATTTACCGTTATAACTTCCATTGATTCCCTTCCAAAAATCTGGGAAGCATTGCAAACATCGCCCTCCTCTATGGATATTTTATCCATTAGACCATTATACTCTACACTTCTTCTTGCCAGATCAACACATTCCGGTTGAATCTCAAGTCCGCTGTAGTGTTCGCCATTGTTTTTAGCCTCAAGTAGAATAGGAATAACGCCATTTCCTGTGCACAGATCCAACGCATTTTCACCACGCTTTACCTTTGCATAATCCGACAAAAGCACTGCATCTATGCCAAAACAGAATTTCTGTGGATTTTGTATAAGCCTATAACCTTTTCTTCCGAGATCGTCGATGCGTTCATTACTGTGGATCATCGTTGTAATCCTTATTATAGTCTTTTATATAATTTTTATTCTTGTAATCTTTGTTGCGGTTGTATTTGCCCTTGTACGGCTTGCCACCCTTGCCATTTTTGCCCTTGTAGTTCTTGTTGTAACCACCATTGTTGTTTTTCTGGTGGTTCTTTCCGCGATATTCACCGTTGTTTTCGTGCTCGTCTGACTCATTATTGCTGTTTCCGTGTTCACGATATGGGTGTGGATGTTGCTCCTCCTCGCTTACATCTGGATTTTTCGCATACACGCTATCGCGATTATCTCTATTATCTCTTCGGTCGCGGTTGTCTCTATTGTCGCGTTTTCCACGGTTTTTCTGTGGTTTTTCCTCTACAGTTTCATCCTCTGTATCCTCAAGTCCTTTAAGCTCTTTAAGTTCTTCCTCAGTAAGCTTTACATCCTTGCGCTGGCGCGGTTTAAGACGCAAATCGTCAACGGTATACTCTCGCATCTCTTTCTCATCACCATTATCAATGACTACACGCACAATCTGACGAAGCACGCTTACGGATTTGACTTCACCGATAATTCCATCAGGGGTCTTAACCTTCTCCCCAACAGAAGGCAGTCTGCTGTTGAGGTATTCATATGTCTCCTGCTCATATTTCAGGCAGCACATAAGACGTCCACACACTCCCGATATCTTTGTCGGATTGAGCGAAAGGTTCTGTTCTTTTGCCATTTTAATGGAAACAGGCACAAAATCTGGCATATATGTGCTACAACAAAGTGGTCTGCCACATATGCCGATACCGCCCATCATCTTTGTCTCATCCCTCACGCCAATTTGTCGAAGCTCGATCCTTGTACGAAAGACTGCCGCAAGATCTTTTACCAGTTCACGGAAATCTATTCTACCGTCCGCCGTAAAATAGAAAAGCAGCTTATTGCCGTCAAATGTATACTCGGCATCCACTAGCTTCATATCAAGCTCATGCTTGATGATCTTCTCTTTGCAAATAGCAAATGCCTCTTTTTCTTTCTCTTTATTTCTGGCAACGGTCTGTTCATCTTCCTCTGTTGCCACCCTGATAACAGGCTTGAGTGGTGAGACAACTTTGTCATCCTCCACTTCTTTTGGCGGAATCAGAACAGTACCCATCTCTATGCCTCTGGCTGTCTCCACGATAACGTGCATAGCCATATCGAGGTCAAAATCAGCCGGATCAAAATAATAGATCTTTCCTGCTGTTCTGAATCTTATACCAACTATTTTTGTCATGTAATTAATTCTCCTTTATGGTCATAAGCAGCAACTCGATCACCAGATCGAAGTTTACATTGGCATTAAGTCTTACCTTGGCCTTTTCAAAGCTCTCAAGGATCACCTCTATGCCCTGATATGAATGTTTTGCTGCTTGTTTCTTTATATCATAGACTTCATCCTTGAATATGAGTCCATTAACATCATTTGTAGCTTTCATGTAAAGCACATCGCGGTACCATATCATCATCAGGTCAAAATAATCCTGCACCTGAAGCTTGTAATCAGCTATCTGCTTTACTGCCGCACCCATCTCGTAAACATCAATATCATCCAGACGCTTGATTAGTGAAAGTGCAGACTCCTTTAACTCGTTAAATTCATCAGAAGATGCAAGTTTTACGGCTTTTCCCACAACGCCCTGCGCAAAAGCTACACAGATGTCAGCCTGATAATCAGGAATGTGGTGTTTTGACATCAGATATGACTTTATCACCTCATCCTTTACGGACTTAATATTTAAAGTGATGCACCTTGATCTGATAGTCTGCAAAAAGCTGTCTGCATTTGTAGTAAGAAGCATGATGACCGCATAAGCCGGCGGCTCCTCAATAGTCTTAAGAAGCGCATTCTGCGCCTGCTGGTTCATTTTCTCAGCTTCGTCCACTATATAAACCTTATATTTACTGCTGTAAGGCTTTATCACAATATCATTATTAAGCTGCGTTCTAATATCATCAACTGAGATATTGTTTGGCTTTTCATGTTTTACATATATAATGTCCGGCTGATTATGGTCATCTGCCTGTCTGCAGGACTTACACTCTCCACAGCCTTCTGTACCTTGCTCTTTACACTGCAATGCTCTCGCAAATGCCTCTGCTATCATCATTTTTCCGGAGAGATCCGGCCCGTTTAATATATATGCATGTGAAATCTTTCCCAATGATATGGCATTCTGCAAATGCTCTATGATCTGTTCATTTCCTACTATATTCTTAAATCCTGCCATAACAAGTAACTTCCTCCTGTAACTCAAAAAACTTGTATCTCTTACTGCTTCACCGCACACCACCGGCGTGCATATACCGTAACACTATGTGAAAATATCAAGCAGTAATCCCTGTATCTCACCTATACGATTCAAAATAGCCAAATGATCTTTTTCATCTGTTACCAATTCTGACGCAAGCTCGTCCAAATTCTGGTCTATGAGTTTTATTATACCATAAACCCTGTGTCGTCCTCTTCTATCAAGAAAATTTTCTCTGGAAAATTTATGTGACCTGTATACCACCTCATTCAGGAAATCCTTTATAAGTCCACGATATTTTTTCATGTCACGAATATCCATATGCTGTGCTATGCGGTTGCCCTGCGCTGTGATATCCTCCATCAATGCGTCCACTTTTGCCTGAAGATCTGCATCTGTTATGGCACTCGAGAGTGTAAACTTAAACGAGCCGTCTCCTACTGCTGTTTTCTGTGTATCAGGCACCTGTGTCACCTGATTGACTTTATTTATCCTAACTGCCATTGCAGTCCTCCTAAAAAATCCAAAAACGTAACTGTCACTTTTTAAGCTTTTAAACAGCAGCGAATGTAGTCCGAAATCTCGCTGATCACGGTATCCATATCAGCATTTACAAATCTGCGTTCAATACCGGCCTCTTTCAGATTATCCTCTGAAAAATCTGCAGCATCAGCCAGAAATCTGCGGCACATTTCCTCATATTTTGGCACCTGTTGCTGCTTCTCACGCTGGATTGCACGGATAAGCCTGTCTCCGTCCTCCACCTCAATATATATCGGTAGGACCCTGTCTTTGCCAAAATAATCACGGATTTTTATATACGATTCAAGTGTACCAACCGTCAGATAGCTTCTGTGTTCAAGGTCGATATTCTCATCATTTACTGTAAAATACTTCCACAATCCGTAGACTGTATTGTACTCGCGAAGCTCTATAATGCGTCCTTCACCAGCAAATCTTTTTACATCCTCTTCTGAGCAGAAGTTGTAATCTTTCCCGTCATTCTCGCCGTCTCTTATCGGACGGGTAGTATAAGGAATGATGCGACTTAAGTGCAGGCTGTCATACTGTAATATTTTATTGTATATCGTATCTTTGCCCGATGCGCTCTTGCCCATCACACAAAATATTCTGCCCATTAATTGACCTCGCGTATTATTATTTGCTGTCAGGCGGCAAGCCACAGCGTAATTATAGTATAAAGATGATTTCGTACTATGTCAAACTACTTACAACGCAGACGAAGTTGTTAAAATTTAAAAGTCCATCAACTTCTAACCCCAGCTCCAGTGCCTTTCTTACATCAGCCACCAGCTTTTCATTTATTACCTCTCCAGGCACCACAAGCGGTATTCCCGGTGGATAAAGATATACAAATGCTCCGCTTATGCATCCGGCAGCCTCTGAAAAAAGCACAGCTTTTGTCTCCATGTCGTATGCATCGCATATCTCAAATTCTTTTGAAAGCATCTGATATATTGAGGTATCGAGCCTGTCAACGCATGAAGTGACTTCGTGTGGCAAAATCTTCTCATCTATATCGATAAGTGCCCGTGCCAGTCTGTCAAATCCATCCTCAGTGTCAAAAATGCTACAAAGTGCAAGAGCATAGCTTCCTGCTGACATTTCAAGCTGTATATCATACTCATGGAGCAGCAGTTCAAGCAGTTGCTGTCCACTCATATCAGTTTTATCGGTAAATATAAGTATCTTTGACTCATCAAAGTCAAAAGCCTCTTCTGCAGAAAAATCTATTTTATTTACGACTCGCAGATGTTTTAAGCCACTTGTCATCAGATAAAAATTATCAAGCTGACTTTTAAGCTTAATAAAAGGAGTCTCGCCATTATCCCTAACATAGTGTATACAACGCTCAATTCCGGTCATAAATACGTATGAAGGAGAACTTGTCTCATATATTCCAAGGAATTTCTCAACCTGCCTGTGATCGAGCAGGTATTTTCCAAAATTGCCTGTCTTACTATTTTTGGTGGCACGGCTTATATCTTTTGTTACCATAAGTGCGGTCTGTGTAAATGCGGGAAGCGTCTTGTGAAGACTCAGTATTACCGCATCCGCTCCCAGTTTTATTGCATTTTCTGGGAAATCCCCTCCAAATCCGAAGTGTGCTCCGTGCGCCTCATCCACGATAAGCGGAACGTCATGCATGTGAGCTATCCGCGCTATAGAAGCAACATCAGATACCACTCCGTCATATGTAGGCGATGTGATAACTACAGCTTTTATGTCAGAATTTTCCTTAAAAGCCTTCTCCACCTCCGAAACGGTGATCTGTCCCTGTATACCTGATCGCGTAATCTGTGGATATATAAACACTGGACGAAGCTGACGCAGATATATGCCATGATACACTGCCTTGTGACAATTCCTGGCAACGAGTATGCGGTCACCTCTTTTTGTCGCCGCTGATATTGCAGCAAGTATGCCGCAAGTACTTCCATTTATGAGAAAATACGCATAATCTGCGCCATAAAGCTGTGCCGCCTCATCCTGTGCCTGACGGATTATCCCATTGGCATGATGCAGGTTATCAAAGCCCTCTATCTCCGTGATGTCGATATCGTAAGGCTTCATCTCTCCGAGTACTTCCGCTCCACTACGCTTGTGTCCCGGCATATGAAACGGATATATATTTGTTTTTGCATTGTTTATTAATTCTTTTTCCATTATCCTAAGAAGCGCCCAAGTTCCGGCATCCAATCATCAAAAAATATCTCATTGTTACAAAACGCAGTCCATACCGGCTCCAAAAATCCGAGTATAAGATCCAGTGTCTCCTCCCAGCTCGTGTCAATCATATTTCTCTTTGCATACTGATTCCAGCGTTTTTTCATATATGCATAGCTGCGATAACCCTTTACCTGTTCTAATCGCCTCATAGTTGCGACATTAGGTCTTTTCTGTGCCTTTAGCTTAAAAATATCGATTATATGTCTTCCGCTTACAGAATTATCATGCAATATCTTATATGCCAATGCAAAAGGTCTCATATCACCAACCAGCTCAAGTTTTTCCATTATCTCGAATATCTGCTCACCTAATATCGATTCCGGTGAGTATGTATTGATAAGTATATTCTTGTGAAAACGGTTCATCGCTTCGATATCTTTTCGAATTGGAATCCCTGCATTTTCCTCAGATATTGGCTCTATTTTTATTGAAAAAGGCACTTCTATGTCATCGCATACTGCCACAAATGACCATTTTTCAACAGGAAATGCACTACCGGAATTACTCATACTCACTCCTGTGACATTTGTCAGTGACCAGACTATATCGCTTCTGTCATTTATATCAGCATCATCTATTATCATATTTTGTAATATTTCATTCACCCGGTCTGCTCTACTATTATTTAGCGTAGGATAAGATAGTAAAAAACCTTCATCGTTGCGATTGTCAACCTGGTGATCGTATGTAATATAATAAAACGAAAGCCTCTCACCAGCCACATGTTCCATATTTATAAGCCACAGAGATTTATTTAATCCTCCAACGCTTAACCGCCATAAAAAATCCTCTGCTACATACTCCCACAGTACATCACTGTATGGTATATCCTTTTCTATACTAATTTGTTTTAGATCAACCTTCACTACAGCCATACTCCTATGAGACTTTGTACTTTTTTGACTACTTTTCTGGCACGGGCATAATCCATAAGCGCAGAAATATCCTTATCCGGATCTGCTATGTATGACTGCATCGCAACCTTGAAATCATCCCTGCTCATCTTTGTCTCGTATTTGAGGCAGTCGCATATCATACGCTCCTTGTCATATATGCCAAATGTGCTGCCCAAAAGCTCGATCGTGGAAGCTCCAATCTCCAACGCTTCCGGCTCCGTATAAAACGGAATTATTTTTGGATAGTCCATTTTAAAACGCGATTTGGATGTGTTTTTATCGACCGCCAGTGTCCATCCAAACGGTTTTTCCTTTATATAACCATAGGCGTAGAGCGCACTCTCCATACACAGCTTTGCATCAGGAAAAAGTGCTGCAACAAGTGCCTCCTCTGAAAAACCATCTACACGGTCAGTGTAGTAACCATTTTTTATGCGTGCAAGCTTTCCTTCTTTTACAAGTCGGTTTACCCTTCTATAGTCAATCCCCAGCTTTGTAAGTTCTTCTTTCTTTACTACTCTGTTATGTTCATCCATTGCCTTTTGTATAAGGCTTCGTACTTCCTGTTCATTCATCTAGTTTTTATCCCATTTATCTTTATTGTTATATACAGTTTTAAAAGAGATGTTGTCCCTCTTCTTGCTCTTTCGGCGTCTACGTCTTTTCTGCTTCTGCTCCCTGAATCTTACTCTCTGTTCCTTCTTTTTGTCCCATTTATGCTTGATCACATAGAAATTCTCTGATGCTTTTTTGGCAAGAAATATAAGAGCAATCAACAGCACCAACATTAAGATAAGAAGCCCTATATATATCGGTTTAATCTTTATTACACTGCTGTTTTTATTCTTATCAGTGTCAAAATATGAGAGATCGACTTTTGTATCGGATTTTACGAGATCTACTTTTCCAACCACCTTGTCACCATATTTGTACTTTATGGTTGCAATCGCATCAGTAGTATCAGATTTCTCGTCATCCTCCTCTCTTGTAACCTCAGAAAACTCAGCATTATTCGGCAAAACGACATAGTTCTCCGAAACCTTTGCATACAATCCATGATCATTTAACACGCCAAGATTCTGAGTGTTTTCATCAGCACTGGCGTTCTCATTTGAAGCAATATCTACGGCTTTAAAATTGCTAAAACAGTAATTGATAAGCGTATTTGTATCCACATAATGGCTTGGTGAATTTGCATTCATTATGACCACGCAGAGCGTCAGTCCATCCTTTTCTGCGTAAGTGACAAGAGTACTGTTGGCAACTGTTGTATAACCTGTTTTTCCACCTGTGCAATATGGATTTACATACTGTGTAAGTGATCTATACGGATGAAGCAAGGCATGATGATTGTTAAGTGGAGTTTCCGACGAATGTTTGTTGGTAGGCGGTATCCTATACGATTTTGTCCCGGTTATCTTGCGAAATTCCTCGTTTTTGTAAGCCGCGCAACTGATAAGCGCCATGTCGTACGCACTAGTCCAATGCTGATCATCCGGCAAACCATTGGCATTATTGAAATGTGTGTCCGTACAGCCCAGTTCCTGTGCAGTTTTGTTCATCAGATCTATAAATGTGCTGTAATCTCCACCGAGCTTTTGTCCCACATGCTCCGCTGCCGCATATGCACACTCATTCGCAGACTCAAGCATTATTCCATAAAGAGTCTGTTCCATGGTCATTTCCTCTCCGAGATCTCTGGAAATGTTTGATGTATCTCCCTCATTTTTGTATACAGCATCTGCTGAAAATGTAACTTTTTCATCCATATCGCAGTTTAATATCGCAAGATATGTGGTAAGTATCTTCGTGATACTTGCCGGATAATGCTGCTCATGGGAATTTTTCTCATATAATACCGTGCCGGTATTTACCTCCATAACAATCGCATTAGGCGAGTCGATCTGTGGTCCCTCCGGCCAGTAAACCTCTTCATCCGCATAGGCACATACCGGATGCACACATATGGCAGAAATGATTATTGCTGCCACAACTATCATTGTTTTAAATCTATTTTTTAATTTCATGTTATTTCCTATTCTATATCCTTTAATTTTACAGCGTATATTAAGTATACAGCAAACTTTGAGCTTGTAAAACAAAAAAGTTTACCAAATATACTTTGACACGCAGATTTTTGTGTTATAAAATGCTACTGTTTATAGTAATAATCAACTTGTGCTAATTTTTAATATATGTATATAGAAGGAGATTTTATGAGACTTAGAAATATTCCGGGTGCCGGTGAAGTCATCGACAATAGCCCTTACTGCATAAAAGAACCAACAGAATTAAAGGGAAAATGGCATGAATTCTTAGGCAACGATAAACCTATCCACATTGAGATCGGTATGGGAAAGGGAAGATTTCTCATGGACCTTGCCAAAATCAATCCAGATATCAACTATATTGGTATCGAAAGATACACCAGCGTGCTTCTTCGCGCCGTTCAAAAGATGCAGGAGGCCGAACTCTCCAATGTACATTTTCTGTGTATTGATGCAGCGACACTGCCTGATATCTTTGATAAAAACGAAGTTGATCGCATCTATCTTAATTTCTCAGATCCATGGCCAAAGGACAGACATGCCAGAAGACGTCTTACATCCTCACAGTTTCTTGAGAGGTATGACCAGTTTCTTGCATCAGATGGCCGCATAGAGTTTAAAACCGACAATCAGAATCTATTTACTTTCTCCCTTGAGGAAATTGAGAATTCAGATGTATGGCATTTAGACGCAAGCACACGAGATCTGCACCATGATCCTGTTTTAAACGAGGGTAACATCATGACAGAATACGAAGAAAAGTTTTCCAGCAAGGGAAATCCTATCTGCAAGCTGATAGCATCCAGATAATTGGCGCATAAAAAAAGTAAGTATGATCCACTGATAGGCGATCATACTTACCTCTATACAAATGCCACATACTTATCATTTATGGCGCTGTTTACATAGTTAAACATCATCCACATCTTGTGCCATTCTTCTGTTTTCTCTGACGAACTGTTATATTCATTCCACGCATCATTAAAATACTGTAATGCCTCTTTAGATTTTCCCATTTTACTGTAGCTTGAACCTATGTTGCTGTATATCATAGCTTTAAGGTCTCTTGATCTGATAACCTCTGCGGTTGCAAGACTTTCCAAGTAGCAGTCAAATGCAGATTTCTCATCATCTTTCAGCTCATATACCATCCCAAGTATATTAAGGTATTCCACGTACTTTTTGATATTGCCTATACTTTTCAACAATTCAAGAGAATACTGTATATGCTCGACAGCTTTATCGTAATCACATTGGATGGCATTATCTACAGCGCTCTTTATCTCTTCGTCAGCTCTGTTTTCAATTGAAAATTTGTCAACTGTGTCTCCCATTTTTTTCTCCATTTGCAAATGTTACTTTCGTACTATTTAACAGTATAAACTCATTTACTCAAAGTTTCAATCATTTTTTAGTACTTACGCCACATGTAATAAATGATTAAGAAATCTGAAAGACTTCGTTACACAAACTTCCCACATGTAAAATATTCTTGGTGCCGCCAATGATGGATGCGCGGTTGCAGCTAGCAGAACATTTAGCTGTGATTGCTTAAATTTGTTAGGCGTCGATTTTAGGCTCGAAGTTTGTGTACATTAATATAATCTGTCAACAAAAAAGCACCAACCCTATGGCTCATACGTCCATAAAACCGGTACTTTCAGTGCGCCTCCAGGGGCTCGAACCCTGCACACCCTGATTAAGAGTCAGGTGCTCTACCAAATGAGCTAGAGGCGCATTTATTAAATTTTGTTTTGCGCTTTCCTCAACGCAGGATTTATTATATAATAGAGTTTATAAAAATGCAACACTTTTTTTTATTTTTTTCAAACTTTTTTTACAAAGTCTGGGAAAGCCTTATTTTAAAGCATTTGGAAAGGATTTTTTTAACATGAAAGTAGAAGAAAGACTATTAAAATATGTAGGCTATCACACCACATCGGATGAGGAAAATGAAAATATTCCAAGCAGCGACAGAGAATTTGCCCTTGCAAAAGAGCTCGAGACTGAGCTTAAAGATCTTGGTCTCTCAAGAGTAGTTTTGACTGACCACTGCTATGTATATGGACTCTTACCTGCCACAGCTGGCATGGAGCACAAAAGGGCAGTCGGCTTTATCGCCCACATGGATACAGCACCTGACTTCTCAGGCGAGAATGTAAAGCCACAGATCATCCCTCACTATGACGGAAATGATGTACTTTTAAAAGGGTCAGGTGAATATCTAAAGATTAATGATTTCGCCGACCTTAAGACCTTAAAGGGACGTACCCTCATCACTACTGACGGCACTACTCTCCTTGGAGCAGACGATAAAGCCGGTGTTGCCGAAATCATGACCGCCATTGAGCAGATAGTTGCCGAAAAAACACCTCACGGTGATATCTGGATAGGTTTTACTCCTGATGAGGAAGTCGGAAAAGGCGCAGACCTCTTTGATATTGATTATTTTTCCGCTGATTTTGCATATACTGTGGATGGAGACTATGAGGGCGAAGTAGCATATGAAAACTTCAATGCAGCCAGTGCTATTTTCAATATAAAAGGTGTAAATGTGCATCCTGGCGAGGCAAAAGACATCATGGTAAACGCTGCTCTCGTAGGCTGTGAGATCGCAAATCAGCTCCCTGCCGACCAGACACCGGCTACTACAGAGGACAGACAGGGGTTTTTCCATCTGTGTGATATGAGCGGTGATGTTGCCTCAGCTACGCTTTCATATATAGTGCGCGACCATGATCAGACTCTTTTTGCACAAAAACTCGATCTGCTGCGCTCTATCGAGATCGCCATGAATAAAAAATACGGTGAGGGCACAGTGGCACTTACGATCACTCATTCATATGAGAACATGCTCTCTATAATAAAAGACAATATGTATATTATCGACCTCGCAAAGGCTGCGATTAAAGAAAACGGTCTTGATCCTATCTCACGTCCTGTCAGAGGCGGCACAGACGGCGCAAGGCTGTCATTTATGGGACTTCCTTGCCCTAACCTCGGAACAGGCGGATACGGCTTCCATGGACCGTTTGAGCATATTTCCGTAGAGGCAATGGAGACAGCGGTTGATATAATTAAATCAATTATAAAGCAGGTGCTGACACTCGCTGATGCATAAGCTGTCTTCCCATATGTTATTTTAAGGCGGTGCCACCTGATGTGTGGAATGCGCGGTTGCAGCTAAATGTTCCGCTAGTGCCAACCACGCAACCCACATCCCAGTCGGCACCAGCAATATTTTACATGTGGAAAGTTTGAGAACTTGATTATATTTTATCTGGAATTGGCTGGCTCCATATTTACGGATCTGCCCTTTATTTTTGCATTTTTCATGGCATTTAACACTTCCTTGCCATACTCACTCGGCACCTCGACAAATGTATATTTATCATACATATCGATAGCTCCGACAAGTCTGCCCGGCATACCGGACTCTCCGGCTATTGCCCCAAGAATATCGCCCGGCTTGATTCTGTCTTTTTTTCCTACATTGATAAACAGACGAACCATTCCATCCTCTGCGCCTGTATTGCTGAAATCGTAATTCTCCTTAGACGTTGTTGTGGACTCCGCCACTCCCATCGCCTGATAGAGGAATGCTGCTGCAATATCCATTGCCGTGTAATCAGACTCGTTGACCTGATCCTCTATTATATCTATGACTTTTGAGAGATTTTCCTCGTCAATGATAGTTGAGATCTGATCCATGATCTTCTCCGCTCTGATCTTTGCCACATCATCAGATGATGGAATAGGTTGCGCATATATCTTTGTCTTGCAATATCTCTGGATATCTTTAAGCTTATATACTTCCTTGCCTTTTATAAAAGAAAATGCTTTTCCACAGCGGCCGGCTCTTCCTGTACGTCCTATTCTGTGAACATAATACTCGTCATCCTGTGGCAGATCGTAGTTGAATACAGCCTCCACATCATCTACATCGATACCTCTTGCTGCAACATCTGTTGCGATAAGAATATCTGTTTTTCCATTCCTGAAGTTTTTCATTACACGGTCACGCTGCACCTGCTTCATATCTCCATGAAGTCCTTCTGCACTGTATCCGCGACCGCAAAGCTCATATGCCAGCTCATCTACCATCTTTTTGGTGTTACAGAATACTAAAGAAAGCTTTGGATTGTAGTAATCGAGTAGTCTTGTAAGCACATCGATCTTGTCCTTGCGTTTTACATCATAATAATATTGGTCGATATTTGCCACAGTAAGCTCTTTTTTTACGATTTTTATGTTGATAGCATCATGCTGATATTTGCGTGTGATCTCTAAGATAGGCTTTGGCATAGTCGCTGAAAAAAGCACTGTCTGGTGTTCCTCAGGCAGATATTCAAGAACTGTCTCTATATCTTCTCTAAATCCCATGTTGAGCATCTCATCGGCCTCATCAAGTACGATCGTCTTTACATGATCTGGTCTTATTGTTTTTCTTCTGAGGTGATCCATAAGACGTCCCGGTGTTCCGATAATGATCTGTACCCCACCCTTTAATGCCTTTATCTGGCGCGTTATATCCTGTCCTCCGTATACCGGAAGAACTTTTACTCCGTGCATGTATTTTGCGAGTTTTCTTATCTCATCTGCAACCTGAATTGCAAGCTCTCTGGTCGGAGAGAGGATAAGAACCTGTGTCTTGTGACTGCTTGCGTCAACGCTCTGTAAAACCGGAATTCCGAATGCCGCAGTCTTTCCTGTTCCTGTCTGAGCCTGTCCGATAACGTCTCTTCCAGAGAGTACTGCTGGTATTCCCTGACTCTGTATCGGAGTTGCCTCCTCGAAGCCCATATCTTTTATTCCTTTGATGATCTTTGGGTTTAAGTCTAATTCGTCAAATCTGATTGTTTCCATATACTTCCTTTCTTTGATGCATAACCTGACAGTATGCGCCAGATTTACTGATAAGCATGAATAAAGTGTGCAGTTGTTAATAACATGCACACTTTATCTTACTGAATACTTATAAGTTTCCTATTAATGCTGCTATTTCATCTGGAGTGAGATTCCTGTTTGGATCACTCATATCTACCGCTGGAGCTGTCGGTACTTCTGCTGCTGTCGACACTTCTGTTGCCGCTGGTTCCTCTAGAGCCGGCCTCACCTCTACCGGTGTGGATGCTTCATCCACCGACTGTTCTTCTTTGGCAGTCTCCGCTTCGCCACCCTGTGCACTAGCAAACAATGCCGCTATCTCATCCGGGTTTAACTGACGGTTTGGATCGCCTGTGTCTATAACCGGCATTTCATCTACTACCGGCTCTGGCTTAATGCTCTGCGTCTCCAAATTTTCAGGTACTCGAATAGAAATATCGTCCATTATATCATGTTCCGGCATGTTTTCAACCTGTGACTCTGTCATTTCTGGCTGAACCGCTGATTCTTCAACTATCACCGGCATTTTCTTTGGCATCTCGACATTTGCTGTAAACTGGATAGGATTTGCGTTGATTGCCTGACTCAGGCGAATCTCCATCTCCTTTATGCTATCTGATAAGCTTTGCTGCTTGTCCGAGATCTCTTTAAGATTCTCGTATAGGACATTTTTCTGGCTTTCGATAATGAAATCTTTGCCTTCTTTTATACTATTCCCGTATTGCCCGATAGTTTCCATCAACTGTTCGTTAGATCCCATAATTGCATCGGCATTCTCACGGTTTCTGTTGATGACAACCTTTGCAATACCCTTCTGGGCATTGATGATCTCCTCTGTCGGAATCTTTGAAGCCTTCTGTAAAATGTCTATTTTATCTTCTATTTCCTCAAAATACTTCTTGAGCATGAGGTATGATGCCTTTTCCGACTTGAAAATGCTGTCATACTGTTCCTCTCTTCGCAGTTCCTTTTGTGCCCTCAGGGATAAAATTCCGTTTAATACTCCCCATAAACATATCAGAAGAATAACTGTTATCGCTGCAATAAGCAGAAAATCTTTTGAATAATTGATCATTGCATAAAAGTCTGCAACAAGAACAACCGTAAAAATCAGAATAGAAATAATAATTTGTGTTTTTATCTTATTTTGTTTCTTGTCTTGCATAGAAATCCCCTTCCCTGGAACAATTCTTAGCATATTTATCTTATCAGATTTTTTTATTATAACGTTTATTGGGGCTTATGTCGATTGTTTTTCATTATTTTATTACTATAGTTCTATAATACATTCACTCTGCTCTCAATAAATTTCGTTGCAGCATGCTTTTCATCAAGCAGACGCATTTTGTCACAGCGATCGATAAGTTCCTCTATTTTCTCTTTACCGACGGTATTGTTGTAGATTGCGCCAACAGAGAATGAATACGGTATATCGCTATTATCGCTCTTATTTTTAAAATTCTCTTTTATGTCGTATATATATTTTTCAAGCTTGACCGGCTGCATGAACCATAAGTAGAAGATCTTATCGGATACTCTGCATATTTTCAATTCCTCATCTGCGTACTCCTGCATAACTTTAACACCGGTTCTTAATATATTATCGGTCTCAAACACGCCATATTTGCTTTTAAAAAGCTCTACATAGTTGATACTTACGGAGACAAGCGCATACATTTTACTCAGATCTATATTGTATTTCTCCTGTTCAAAGTAATTCCTGTTGTATACACCGGTAACCAGATCTTTATAGGCAAACTCTGACATTTCTGCCTCTTTTTCTTCCAGAAACTCCATATAGTATTGCCTCTTCATCTGTTTTTCATGTACATTTATCATAAATGTCATGAAAAGAACCAGGATGCATACCGCAAGTAATACAATAAGCACTTTTACCCTGAACTGCTCAAGATATTTGTAATCTTTTACAAATGATACGGACATTTCTGCCAAACATTCATCTGTATCAGCATCATACAACTTATACTGATATGTATAAATGCCACCCTTTAGGTTTGTATAGCTGATTTCCGATAAGTCTTCCTCATCTACGAGTGTCTTTTTAGTGTCTGTTCCCTTCAAAAAATATGTGGCATAGACACTTCTGTGCACAAAATTTATCATCCGGATATTTATATTTATTCTGTGCGCATCCGATGAAAATATTATATTGTTATCATAATCTATGTCATTTCCATCCTCAGTAACCGACTCTATATACAGTCTGACTGGCCTTTTGTCCTGCTCTCTGTCTAAATCCATGCTTACTGCACCTGTTGTACCGCACATATAAAGCGTATTGTCATATATTATATTTCTGGCATTTGCAGTAAAATCCACAGGCAGTCCATCGTTTTTGCTATACTGTATGTATGAGGCATTATCATTCAAAAGATCTTTTTCTTTTATTATAAAGATGCCATTTCCCGCAAGAACTACAGCCTTGCCATCCTCGCACAGGATCAGATCCAGGCAATTTGCCACAGAAATTCCTTTAGCAGAATTGATTTTTCCTTCTTCATCAATAAAGCATATCCCCTCGCCAGTTACAGCCCACACACCATTCATGCTGTCAGACGGTACTATCTTCATTACTACATCTGATAGCAAGCCATGGCTTTTGGAATATATATTTCTTACCTGGTTATCCTTTATCTCATAAATACCATATCCGTCGGTTGCCACATATATCTCACCTGTGCTGATCTCCTTGACATCTAGTATTCTTGTTGTATTTAAAATGGAATTTGTCGTATTTCTATATATAGCACCATCCGTATCCATCAGATACAGGCCTTCTTCCGTTCCTATAAGAATTTCTCCGTCTGCTTTCTGCCAGAAACATCGCACCTCATCAGTTGCCAGTCCGCTGTTTTCTGAGGTATAGCTTGTAATATCACCATTGACATCCATTTTCACTATGCCGTTCTGGTAAGTCGATATCCAAAGATTGTCATTATCATCCTCATAGATCTGCCGTATTCTTAAGCCTTTGCATGACTGGGTGAGCGCATCTGTCACCTCATTTTCATTCTCGTAGCAATACAGACCATCATTACAGCCTACATAAATTCTGCCATTATGAGGTTGAATCGAATTGACTACCTGCTTTATGTTCCAGTAGGCTCCCAGATCAGAAAAATAATTCTGATACAATTGCAATATTCCCTGTCCTGACGAGACAAACCAGAAATCCCCCTGAAAATCCTGGCAGCCCTGCTCTATGGATTCGCTGAGCTGTGATTTAATCTGATAAAGCTTTTCATCCTTTAAAATACCAATTCCATTGTCACAGCATACCCAGTATTCTCCGTCAGCTATCTGAAAAAACTGGTTAAACGATGAAAGCTCTCCCCCTTCTATCCTGGCAAGTATCTCCCCACTCTCAGATACTTTAAGGACAGTATTGCCGGTTGTTCCTATATAAAAATTGCCATCAGTTGTACCATAACAGCACCTTGGCTTTCCCTCTCCTTCCGGCATGTCTATCTGAATTTCGGTAATGACATCATCGTCTGATATAAGGAAAATCTCTCCGCCTTTTAAAATAATGATCTTTTTATCTGATTCAAGCTCACCCATATCCCGGATATGCTCATTTGAGAACCGTTTATACTCCTTGGCAGATTTTTCATCCTGCTCTGCCTCTATTGAGAATAACCCGGATTTCGTACCTATCCATATGATTCCATCTTTATCAGAATATAATCTGTTTATGACATTGGCTCCACGTACAGTTTCATTGAGCTTACACTTAGTAAATTCTTTTCCGTCAAAAAAATATAATCCACTGCCATTTGTACCTATCCATAGATTACCATTGTGATCAACTACGATATCATTTACCGGGATCGCCCGGCCTCCCAGTAAATATTTCTTTAATTCTGTTCCATCATACCTGTATAATCCAGTATAACCGCCGATCCAGAGAAAACCATTCTCGTCCGAACAAATACAGTTGGCTGTAGTTCCCTCAAGTCCGTCCTCTGAATCATAGACCCTGGTAAGATAATCCTTTTCGTATTTTTCTATTCCGTCATCCTCTGCGAACACATTCTCACCGTTTAACCGGACTATAAAAAATATCATCGTAAGTATTACGAGCATCTGTATACACTTTTTCATATCCATTATTGCTCCTTGCCAAACAGTATCGCCAGTTGAAACATTGAATCATCATCTATTATTGATACATAGCCACCGTATTTTTCCGCACATTCCTGAATACTGGTCATACCTATACCGTGCATTATCTTGTTGTTCTTCTTTGTACTCAAAGAACCTTTGTCCCTGTCAGGACTTACTGTATTTTTTACATATATCAGCGTATCATTCAGATTTTTCCCAGCCTTTATAGTAATACATCTTGGTCCCTGTTTTATTTTCTCACAGGCTTCTATTGCATTTATTATCGCATTGCTGAAAATGATATTTATATCTTTCTCGTCCATAAAATCAAGGCAGCCCTCTGATATTACCGCATCAAATTCTATATTCTTTGCCTGGGCTTTTATCCTTCCATCAAAAAGCAGTATATCAAGGGAACGCTGCCCTGTGTGATAGAATTTGTTGATTTCTTCGAGCTCCTTCATCTCAGAACTGTTTACACCTTTATCGCCCATGATCATAAGCTTGTTTTTCATATCATGATACATTTTCCTGATCTTAAGGTGTTCTTCTTCCATATTCAGATAGTATTCATATTCATTCATATGTATATCAGCTCGCTTTTCTTGTTGCGATTTTTCTGCGATTTTCAAAATCAGGATTGCAAAAGAAATGTATTCTATAAAGATCTCTGTAATAAAAAATAATGATATAAGAATACTATAATTTTTAAAAGCGTGTATCCAGATACAAAAAAAGAGCCACACAATATCCAGCACACTTTTTACTGCAAGTAGCATCATAAGCTTGCGTTTGTAGCCGGTAGTGGCTCTTCTGATCTCGCGAAGAATTATCAGAACATACTCTATCAGCGCCATCCCAAGATAGCACGCTATATGTACCTGATAATTTGTACTTCCATTTTCGCGCAGACAGTCTATGTCTTTTTGATAATATAGATATATGATCGATAGATTCATAACGATCATGCACAAAATGCCAAAAACTCCTCTTCTGACATTATCAACATGAACCCGTTTTTGCCGTTCCATCCACCATATTATCCCAAAACATTCGAGCAACAGCCAGAAAATAAGATATACTCTGGCATACATTACACTCAACGTGACAGCCAATATGCTAAAAAACAAACTCAATGCGCTTTTTATATTGATTTTGCCGGGAATATCAGTAATCCTCTCCGGCTCACTCAAATAACAGACGAGTCCGTATATAACAAATGTACATGCCAAATAAGTGATTATAAATCTCATAAAATTTTACTCCAGAATTTTATGTATTCTTCCTTGAATTCATTCAACCGGTATTTGCTGACCGGCACTTCATGATCCCCTTCAAGCGATACATATTGTGAATTATATTTTTGTATTTTACTTAAATTTATTATGTAGCTTCTATGCACCTGGAAAAATCCCTTGTCAGCAAGCATATCACATAGATTTTTGAGTGTTCCTCGCGAGCGGTATGTCTGGTCTTTACAGTAAATCCATATCTTGTCGCGCATTCCCTCTATGTATATGATGTCTGAATATCTGATACTGTACATTTCGTTCTGAAACTGGAAATTGAGCTTGTCCTCCTCTTCACTCATTTTCCTGTTGACAGCATCAAATGTTTCCATCAGTTCGCTGTCTTTTACCGGTTTGACAAGATATCTGAATGCATCTACTTTGAAACTTTCAAAAACAAACTCACTATATGCTGTCATAAAGATAATTAACATCTCTTTATTTTGTTTTCGTATTTCTTTTGCGGTCTCCATGCCGTTTCGCCCCGGCATATCGACATCAAGAAACAGCACATCTATACGGCTTATGTCATACTTTAAAAGGTCATCTCCGCTTCTAAATGTGCTTATGGAAAATTCTATACTGGTGGAAAAATAATATTTCTGTATTTTCTGGCTCAATAGATCACAAATCTGATCCTCATCATCACAAATAGCAATTTTCATATACTCCCTCAATTCCCAATTGCCAGTAAACAATGATAGTGAAACGTTTTATGTGTCTATATGTGATTTTAGCTGCATTTTATCCTCATACATTTTTCGATCCGCTGCCTTTAGTATATCATCCTCTGAAACATCAGAACCTATCCTGAGTACTCCTCCAGCTGCAAGACCCTTTACCGGATTACTACGCACAAGTTTTTCGCGCTCGGTTTTTATCGATTCTAAAATGCCATTATGAGTCTGCTCATTGCAAGATGGTGTTATGATCAAAAATTCATCGCCTCCAAGACGCACAATTACTGAACTTTTCACAACAACACCTTTTAACAGATCAGCCACTTCACATATATACTGATCGCCCGCTTCGTGACCGTATTCATCATTTATTTTTTTTAGATTATTGCAGTCACAAATTATATAGCTGCACGGCAGACTTGCCGCGTTATCAAAATCATATTTTACTGTGTAATTTCTGTTGTATAGACCGGTCATGGTATCGTATAAGCTAAGCTTTTCATATTTATCACATAAGTCCATAAACTCAGTAATATCATTGCATATACCACATATCCCGATCACCTCGTTATCATCATTATAAATCGGATTTTTGATAACTTCCATATAAATTTTCTTATCGCCTATGACAAAAGTATCTATGGTATGTGTACTGGTGCCATTTTCAATGATATCCATATCTTCCTGATAATATCTTTGTCCGAGTTCTTTATCATATTGGATCTCGAGATCGGTCTTTCCAATTATTGTTCCATCCGTTCCTGCATCTACAAGATCACACGCTTTAGTTGTAAATACGTATTTTCCCTCAACATCTTTGATAAAAAACATCTCAGGCAATGAATGATAAATATCTTCCATGACATGTGTATATTCTTTATCTACTTCCATACGGCCAACTTTCTTTTTTTCTTGTCTATATACATATTTTTGTCTGCTGACTGAATAGCCTCAAGCTCTGTCTCGGCGATATCATGTCTCACGTGATATCCTACTGCCACATCCATGTATGGCATCTGTGCTTTTTTTGCTTCCTGTCTTGCATTGATCTTTTCAACTATATCACGACACTGATACTCATCACAACCTGGAATAATCGCTAAAAATTCATCTCCGCCATAACGTATGCATATACCATTTGAAGGCATGGTTTCCTTTAGTATAGATGCGGTATTTTGAATGTATTTATCTCCCTCACTGTGTCCTCTGCTGTCGTTTACGCCTTTTAAGTCATTACAATCGCACATGATATATGCACAAGGCATATACTCTTCCTTGTTGAAATCAACTTTCTGCATATAATTTCTATTGTAAACTCCGGTCAGTTTATCATAAAATGTGAGCGTCTCGAATTTATTTTTCAGGTTCATAAGCTCTGTAATATCGCTTACCATACCACATACACCTATCACCTTACCATTCGCGTAAACTACATTTTTGGATACTTTTCTGTATATTTTTTTACCATTCTGGTCAATCTCTATATAGAACTGGCATGATTTTCCAGTTTTCATTATATCTTTATCCTGCTCGTAGTATTCCCTTCCAAGCCTTTGATCATGCTGAATATCCATATCTGTCCTACCTATGACAGAGCGCTGCTTCCCTCCGTTTACACCGATGCCTGCCATAGATGAATAAATATATCTGCCATCACGATCCTTTGCAAATAGAAAGGCAGGCACCTTATTATGTTTATATGCGAAACTAAGCAATTCGTCTGCTGAATATTTCTTTTTTTCGATTCCCATAATATCGCCTCCTACTATTCGCCTATATATAAATTCATAACTACCTATGCTTATAATATCAGGTTTTCTAAAATTGTCAGTTTGGGCAAGCCAAATAGACATATTCACAGGCTGAATAGTTTCCACAAAACGTGCTTTGTGACTAATTTCCTAATCGTTGTGGTATGATTCCTTTTCCATTTTACCCATACACACGTTTCATTATTTCGTTATTATTATACGCTTATACATATTATTTTACAACGACATTCTTTACTATAATTAACGCATATACTAAGTATTTGTTGGGGTTAATGGTGATATATATGATAGATGTATTGGATAGAATAACTGAATTGCGAAAGAACAAAAACTGGACCGAATATCAGCTCGCTGAACATTCAGGGCTTACCCAGTCCACTATATCCTCCTGGTATAGAAAACAGATGCTTCCAACTATACCATCACTTGTCAAGATCTGCGATGCTTTTGGCATCACTATATCTCAATTTTTTCATGATGATAATAAAGAAAATACTGTCCATCTTACAGCTAAACAAATGAAACTTTTAGAGGCTTCTTCCAAGCTGAATTCTGAACAGTATAATTCTCTTATTGCTTTTCTCGAAAAATTATAATCCTATGAAGGTGCTTTTTAAAATGCCCTCGGTTTATCCCATACCTTAAGTCTGGTTCCAATATCATGTACGAGCGCATATGTATAACATTCATATGCCCAGGCTACGTCCTCTATCGGCATGCCCTCCATTGATACAAGAATAATCTCATCATCAGACTCACGTCCAGGCTTTTTACCACGTATAACCTCTCCTATCTGGGTTATGGAATCGCGTTCAATCAGACCGTCCTCCACCATGTATACAAAATCCTCGCCCATACAGCCTGTATGCAGACGGTTACCATCCTCATCATATCCCATCTCATCTTCCTCGGCATAATTTTCATACATGCCATAGTTATCTATTACCTTTTTTAAATCGATAATGCTTTTATAATCCATATTGAATGTACTTGAAGATATGTATAAGAGCCCTGGTTTCATCCACTCTCTTTTGACCTCTGGCCACTGTCCATCCATACAGGATATTGCCTCACTGACAATGTCAGCATCTGCTATTGCCTCTTCCATAGTGGCGCATATAATAACTTCTTTTACACGTGGATAACTTTTCTCTATATAGCTTTTTAAGTTAAGTGCAGTCTGTGATGTCGGTGAACTACCCTTGATCTTGATCGTCTCGATTTCCGGCCGAACGGTCATGATCGACATCAGGCAGGATTTATTTACAACACCGCAGCCTAGAAGTGTCAGGACCTTCGCATCTTTTTTAGCCAGAAGTTTAGCCGCCATTCCCGGCATTGCTCCGGTCCTCATGGAACTTAACAGATTGCCTGACATATACGCAAGAGGTTTTCCTGTCTCCACATCATTTAACATAACCATGAGAATTGACCGTGGAAGTCCTTTTCGGCGGTTATTTCCATTTGATCCATACCACTTTTCTCCTGCAACATGAAAACGTCCTCCAAGATATGCCGGCATTGCAATAAATCTCCGGTCTCTGGAATTATTAATCGGAAAATTCTCTATTTTAGATTTTTTAGGAAAATACAGCATCAATCCATGTGCATCATTGTATGGTCCTCCCATAAGAAAGTCTCCATCTTCAAGAAGTCCTATCGCCTCTTCCATTACATCAACACATCTGGCTGCATTTAATACACCTGCATCTACCATATCTTCCTCACTCAGATATAAAAAGCTTACTTCTGATTTTTCTGATTCAATATTACTTTTTCTTCCTACTGGTTCTTTTGCTACATCTCTCTCGTTCGTCATAATATCACTCCTATTCGATGCTTTTTGTTTCTGAAAATAAAATGACGAAGAGCTCATCAAAAGCACCCTCGCCATAAAATACTTGTATTTAAATTATCAATATTATAAACCCTTGAATTATACAATAGTCAATTTTCATTACCATGTTTCTTATTTTTTAATGTACACATCCACAGAAATATAATTATTGAAAGAAAATTTGTTAATGTTCCTATTTTCATTAAGCCGTACAAACCAAATCTGTTTCTTATTACTCCACATAAGCAGGCCGCTATGCCTTCGCCAATGCCAACCGTTGCAACACTTACAAGCGATGCTCCTTTTACAATATCCGCTTTGGGAAGATTTTCTTCTATAAAGTACATGCTTCCTGCATAGTACAGTCCGAGTCCAAGCATTTCACAAGCCTGTGAACATATTACAACCGGAACCTGCACAGCATATGTAGGGATCAGGTTCTTTAACATCATAAAAAATGCACAGCATACCATCATATACTTAAGTGGGATCTTATTCCTCAGCTTTAATATGATAAACGCTGATGGTACCTCAGAAATTGCCATAACAAATTCTCCAATTCCATAATCGGTATTGCCGCCACCTAAATCTCTATAAATATCAATAAGAAATGTGCAACCAAAGTTGTATCCCATGAACATCACTATTGAGCCTATTAAAAACACAAGAAAAACAGGATATTTTCTAAGAAGCTCACATACTGTATTTATTTCTCCTTCTATTTTTTCCTCTTGAAGATTTTTTATATTGATGCTATCCCATGGCAGACATATAGAGGCTCCAACAAGAACTATCATAATTACAATTCCCCATATAGGAAATGTTTCTAATCCAACACCATCACAGTACATTCCTGCAACCACGCAGAGTATTGCCCACGATATACTTCCTCCCATGCGCCCTTTTGCATAATTGACTGCTAACCCGTGACTGGTATAAAGCATTGGCAAAGAGTCGATCAGCGGCTGTAGTGTGGTAAATGTTATGCCAAATCCTATAGATATAAAAAGCATCAGTATAAAATTGTGGCCAGCATAATATAACATTGCCGTAAGCACTCCTGCTCCCAATGAAAGTAATGCTATAAGATATTTTAATGGTACAGTATATCTAGTCCTATCTGCAAATGCACCAATCCAGATTTGAAATATAACACCTACAAGCAGCTTTACTCCATTCAAAATTCCAATCTGTTCTGAAGAAAATCCTTTATTTTGCAGGATTTGTGTCATATAAGCATAATTTACAACAGCAGCTCCCCAAAACAGAACCTGAAGGAAAAAATATCGAACATTAATATTTCTTAAACTGTATTTCATAGGCACATCCTATGCTAAAAATGGTGAATCCCACAGCTTTAGTTTTGTTCCAATTCCTTCTTCCACAGCCTTCTTATAACATTCATATCCCCATCCGACATCAAGAATAGGCATTCCGCCAAGACTAATCATAATTATTTCATCTTCTTTTGTTCTTCCCGGTTCAATTCCGCGGACAATCGCCCCGAGATGCTGTACATCTTCTTTTTTTATCGCACCTTCCGTGATCATATTTACATAATCCATTCCAGGTGTTCCCATAGATACAGGCTTGCCCTCCTCATCATACTCCTGATAAACGTTAATGTACTCCTCATACATACCAATATTGTCTACAACCTTTGTGATATGATTTTTCGTAAATTCATAATCAACTTCAATAGTACCTGATGAAATTATCAGACACCCCGGTTTGATCCATTCAGGTTTGATCTTAGGCCACATGTGTGGTGCAACAGAAACCGCCTCACTGATAATATCTGCTCCGGTTACTGCCTCCTCATCACTTGCACATACTTTAATACTCTTAAGATTAGGATAATTTTCTTCCGTAAATTTCTTCAATTCCAGTGCTGTCTTCGATGTAATTGAACTTCCTTTTATCCTTACCTCCTCAATTCCTGGAAATTTTGCCATAATTGCCATCAATGATGTTCTATTAACAACACCGGCTCCAATCAATGACAGGATTTTGGAATCTTTTCTTGCAAGATGCAAAGCTGCAAGCCCTGGCATTGCCCCAGTCCTCATCGCACTTAATAGATTTGCTGACATATATGCGATAGGCTGTCCTGTTTCGATATCATTTAATGTCACCATAAGAATAGATCTTGGAAGGCCTTTTGCCGCATTTCTTCCATTTGAACCATACCATTTTTCTCCTGCAAGGTGAAATCTTCCTCCAAGATATGCCGGCATGGACATAAAACGGCGATCTCTTGAATCAGCAAGTGGGAAATCTGGAATTTCCGACTTCTTTGGAAATATCAACTGCACACCATGATCATTATGATCTTTTCCACCCATAAGATAGTCTTTTGAGCTAAGCAGACTCATAACCTCTCCTACCGTATCCACACATCGGCCTGCATCTAATACACCTGCTTTAATCATATCTTCCTCATTAAGAAACAAAAATTCAATCTTTGTATCCATATTACTCATCCTCCTGTCTCTTACATGCTGCTGTACACACCATAAGTGTGACCATCAACTCTCATTTCTACTGTAATTTTCTTATCTCACAGGCTTAAATCTGTCATAACCAAGTGCTGAAATATCGACCACTGTTTCCTCTCCCAGCACCATCTGTGCCAGCATAAGTCCCACTGCCGGTGCTGTTCCAAAACCGTGTCCTGTAAATCCGCATGCAAGTATCATTCCCGGAACCTCGTCAACCTTACTGATAACCGGAACTCCATCATGACACATATCAATCCAGCCTCCCCAGGTTCTTACAATTTTGGCATCAGCTAAAAGAGGAATGTAACTCATAATAGCCCGACATCCTGCTGAAACGGTTAATGACGATGTCTTAAGTTCCGATAAAGGCATATCTATTTCTTCCTCAAGTCCGCTGTCGGAACCAAAAACAAATGAACCATGCTTGCTCTGATGACCATAAAAGTCTCCATCTGCACATCCAAGCATAATATCAAACATCTTTGGCTGCATTTCCGTAACAAGTGCTTCCTCAAAATATGTCGAAAGCGGCACATCAATTCCAACAGTTCTTGCTATATAACGGCTTTCATATCCAGCTGCGATGATTACTGTCTCAGCCTCAAATACTTCTCCTGACTCAAGAAATACCCTGCGGAGTTTTCCTTTATATAAACCAAGCGATTTAACCTTTGCCTCAGTATAAAAACGTACTCCCATTTCAACTGCGCGCTTGTAATATGCAAGGGTTGTGATCATTGGATTAGCGTGTCCATCTGTAGGACACCAGCTTGCTCCGATTACCTCATCTGACAAATATGGACAGATTTCCTTGACAGTCTGAGCATCGACCATATTCATATTTAATCCGAGTTCTCTTGATCTTGATGCAAGATTCTCAAGCTTTTTTAAATGTGCTTCTGTCTTTCCCATGCGGAGGTTTCCCTTCTGGTAATATTCCACATCCACACCTAATTCTTCTGACAGCGTCGGCCACATGTTATTTACCGCATACATTGCATATGGAAGCTCCCTCATATCTCTTCCTGACTGCCTGACGCCTCCACCATTTCTTGAGGAGCCGCCATGTCCTATACTTTTATCCGCCTCCAGGACAGCTACATTTTTTACACCTTTCTTTGCTAAATAATAAGCTGTTGCGCATCCATTTACGCCGCCACCTATGATTATTACATCAGCAGTATATTTACTCATTAGAAACACCTCCGTCCTTTGCCATAATCTTCATTTCAGTTGGTCTCATCGGAGCTCTTGATGTCGCTGGCTCTATCTCGGCAGGTGAAACCTTCAACTCTCTGGCAATTATGCCCTTTACAAGTTTTCCACAAGTCTGTCCCTGACAAAGTCCCATTCCAGAACGCAGGAACCTGCGGATTTCCTCCATTGTAAACATTCCTGAATGAACAGCCCTGCGGATCTCACCTTTAGTAACTTCCTCACATCTGCAGATCAACATATCATCATCTGCTGCCGATACAAATGGGCCTATTTCCTTTAATTTTTCCTGTATATCTTTCATAGCTCCATCCTCCTAAACCCTTTTATAAAATCTTGCGCTCATTGTCATATCTGACGGTACCTTTATCGTAAGAAGGTTTGTGTGATCAAAAGATTTCGCACTGCGGACACTTACTACCTCAGCCTCACACACTTTCTGTCCATTTCTGCCAAGGGCAATTCCTTTTTCTCCGATTTCCGGAAGCGGCAGAAATTCATATGGAAGTGTAACTGTTCCAAAACCATCTCCTGTATCCTCATCCACAAGGAAAATAGCTTGTCCTGAGCAGGATGCAACACACATTCCACAACCAACACACTTTACATCATTTATTACAACCGGCAGCGATGTTATATTTGCTCCAATGCTGATACAGCCCTTTGAGCAGGCATCCTGGCAAGGGTTGCATGGGATATTCTGTGTGCATTCCATAACAGGATGAATTCCAACTTTGTGGGTGACACCCGGATATCTCTCAATCTCATCATCAGCTACATAGCCCTTTTCCAGAAGATTCATTGAGACATCTATTCCTTCCTCGGTCTTTTCAACGAGTTTTCCTCTGTTCTTCGGTGCAAACATGCCCTGACGCAGACTGTTTAATGCTTCATCTAATGATTTTTCGGTAGCCTTTAGTCCATCCTCGTCAAGGTAGCCAAGGTAATGCGCAATTGCTGCTCCTGCAATTCTGCCCTCGATCATGGCTGAACTTGCTTCCTCAATGCCAGCGACATCACCTGCTGCGAAAACACCCGGAACACTTGTTGCACCGTATGAATCACATTCAGGAATATATCCTCCCGGAGTATCATTCATCTTGCATCCTGCCTGTTTCAATAGCTGTGCCATAGGTGAAAGTCCAACTGCCACACATACTGTATCAACATCAAAGTGTTTCTCTGTTCCCGGGATAAACTGAAAACTCTTATCAACTTCAGCGATTGTCACACCATCTACAGCTTCCCCACCAGTAACTTCTACGATCGTATTTGATAAATAAAATGGCACTCCGCATCTTGCAATCTTTGCTGCATGCACACCATATCCTCCGATTCTCGGTGCCGCATCAACAACTGCGACAACCTCACATCCGGCCTGTAAAAGCTGATAACTTACAACAAGACCAACATTTCCAGAACCCAGCATCAAAACCTTATTTCCCGGCTTTATATGATGGAGATTCATCATAGTCTGAGCGGCCCCTGCTCCGATCACACCAGGTGTTGTCCAGCCCTTAAACGGAACCATATTCTCGCTGGCTCCTGTTGCAACCAGGATGCTGTCACCTTTATAATGGTTTATCTCTTCACCGATCTTTACAGTCACCTCTTTTTCTGGATAAAGTCCCATAACTGTTGCATTCAGTTTAACCTCAACACCCTGCTTTGACGCCTCCTCCAGAAGCTCATCACCTATTTTAAAACCACGAATTTTTGCTTTATGCTCTTTAGATCCAAAGAACTTGTGTATCTGCTTAAAAAGCTGTCCTCCTGGTCTTGCGTTCTCATCAAATACAATTGGTTTTAATCCGTTCTTAGCTGCTTCAATTGCTGCTGAAAGTCCTGCCGGACCTGCTCCAATTACAATCAGATCATATCTTTCCATTGCTACTCCTCCTTTCCTGATGCTCCATACTGTGTATTTACTACCATGCCTTCTTTTAATGGTGTAATACATGTCCTGATATTCGGTTTTCCATCAACTACCATTACACAATCTGTGCACCTTCCTATCGCACAAAATACTCCTCTTGGCTCGTGCTTTTTCGCTGTATATCTGTGAGTCATTACACCAGCAACACGAAGTGCTGATGCTATCGGTTCCCCTTCAATTCCCTGCAATTTCTGTCCATCATACGTAAAATCAACCATTTTTCCTTCCGGTGTATCTCCTAAAATAGGATGTGTCTTTATTCGATCCATACTATATCCTCCCTTTCGTGTAAATAATAGAATGCACGCTCCGTGAACATTCTATTGTCATGAATTAAAAAGACAAGAGCTCTTAGAAAAGCGCCCTTGCCTTGCTGTTATCCTTATGCTAAACTCTAGGGTAATACCAGAGTCAATACTTTTTTCAAAATTTTTTGGAGGAATTTTATGGAAGATGAAAAAAACTTTAAAATTGGCGAATTATCAAAGATATTTCATATTGGCGTAGATTCTATCCGCTACTACGAAAAGGTTGGAATTCTTCATCCTATACGCAATCCGGAAAACAACTATCGTTTTTACACAATGGAGGATTTCAGGAGGCTTGCCCTGATACGCGAACTTCTAGGACTCGGATTTTCGACTGATCAGATCCGTTTTTTTATTACTGAGCGATGTGTCCAGAAAACAGATGATATGATTGTCTCTGAACTTCATGCAATTGACGACGAGATAAACCGTCTGCGTCATATTCAACAGAATCTAAAATCCCGCATATCTATGATCCGTGCTATGGAAACCCGCTATAACAGCGAAGAAATTGAGGAACTAAATCTTCCTGACCGGCATTGTATCATGATACGCGACAGCCATCTTCCTGACGATATGGTTGATTACTATCTTGTCAAATATAAAAATAAACATCAGAATTACGTTGGAACTATCGGACTATGCGACTGCTATACACTCGATCTTCCGGGAAGCAATCCTGATTCGCTATATTACCGTACCAAAAACTTATTTTTTTATTCTGAGGCACTTAATAAAGACGATTGTAACTATATACTCCCAAAGGGCCTTTACCTGTCCATCCTCTATCGCGGACCTCTGACAAAAACAAAAGAGCTCCTGCCAAAACTCTATGCTCATGCAAAAAAGCACAATTATAAAGTCAGTCAGGAGCCAATTGAATTTTGTTACATTGACGAATATGAAACTAACAACGAAGATGAATATCTGATTGAGATCCAGTTGCCGGTTACATCATAAACTATTATGTTTATAGCAAATCACCTTTGACCGGTGTTCCCTCGAAAACTACTGTTTTAGTCTTTACCTTATCCAGTTCTTCTACCGGGACATCAAATACATTTTTACTTAGTATACAGAAATTGGCTTTCTTTCCCTGCGACAGAGAGCCAATTTCATTTTCCATACGCATACACTTAGCGCCTTCAATCGTAAATCCAAGCATCATATCGCGGACTGGAAGCTTCTCAGATTCCGGTTGACGCACACTAAAACATGACATATCATCGTGTCTTGTTGCTGCAATTTTCATTGCTACAAACGGATTTGCTCTATCTATTTCCTCAATTCCAACAATATCCGAGCTACAGCTGAGTGGCGCACCATATCTGATAAAATCTGTAAATGAATAAAAGGTGTCAAAACGCTCTTTTCCCACAATATCAAGCGCTGTATCTCCAAAAATGCCGCCATTCCAATGAGGTGTGATATTTATTGAAATTCCAAGCTCTGCCGCACGTTTTCTGTCTTCCGGTTTGGTAAGCTCACAGTGAAGCAGCGTTACAATGCTGGTAAATTCCTTGCCTTGCTCGCTCAATTTATTTTTTGCATTTGCATATGCATTTACCGCTGTTCGAAAAGCCCTGTCTCCAACCATATGGATCTGCAGGTCTAATCCCGCTTCATTGATCATAAGCATAGTTTTTGTCAGATCAGACTCCTCCATGTTAATAACGCCATAGTTGTCGGGATCATTGACAAAGGGCTCCAAGAGAGCCGATGTTCCAAGCTCATTGGTTCCATCCAGAAATAATTTGATGCACCGCGTTTTGATATTATCGTCTTCATATTTTTGATTCCACTCTTTTACCTTCTCAATTGCTTCCGGAAGGTCATCAAGCTTTTTAAACAAAGAATTTCCGCGATAGTACATATGCAGCTGTCCCTGTTCTTCTATTTTCTTAAGGCCTTCAAAGGTTTCTTCCCCCTCCGTAAATCCGTCCAATATAGCTGTAATACCATAATCGTTAAACTGCTTAAGTACAGGTCCGATCACAGCCGGATCGCTCTGATCTGGTGGACACCAGTTTATTTTTTTATACATCTTTGGAAGATCTGCCTCGTATCTGTGTTCGTAAACCATTCCGGTCGGCACATTATTCTCGTCCCTTTCATAGTTCATACTGGTTGTAGGATCGTATGGTGTATTTTCGTCTATTTCGAGAAGCTCAAGCATGCGGCTGTTTAATAGGCAGCTATGAAATCCCTCATCACACAGGAGCACTGGACGGTCAGATACATATTTATCAAGCATAGCCTTATTTGCATGCTCCATCCATTTTTGCGGACATGGTGTTGCATAAATATATGGAATTTCCTCAACAGAATGCTTTTTTGCATACTCTCCCAGATCAGCCAGCATATCATCCATAGATGCATACTTTTCCTTATCAAGAATACGCTGCCAACTGCTTCTTGCTACTGTAGTGATATGTACATGGCAGTCTACAAATGAAGGAATCACAAACTGTCCCTGCAGATCTATTCGTTTTACATGTGCAGATGCTTTTTTTATGATCTCATCATATCCGCCTACTGATAGTATTTTATCATTGCAAATCCACAGAGCATCTGCCCACTCTCTATCTGTATCAGCTGTCCAGATTTTTGCATTATAAATAATATACTCTCCCATAAAATTCTCCTATTCTGTGCCCATCAAAAGTGTATAGTATTTATCCATAATAGAAATCTGATCATCATCAATTGCGATATGCCATGAATTTTCCTCAATACTTGGATCCATGTTAAAATATGGATTGTCATAGTATCCGTCTGGCATTACAGGTATCATCAGATCCCTCTTAAGAAGCGATGCCTGTCCTGCTTCCTGTGCCATTTCTGCCTGGGTTTGCGGCTCTAGAAGGAAATTCATAAATTTTTCAGCTTCTTCTTTGTGTTTGCTTGATGCTGGAATTCCTACAAATCCATTAGAACGCTCATAGCCACTGTCGATTACAGCAACTCCATACTTATCCCAATTATCCTTGTCCATCATAAGAAGCGGATAGTCAAAACCAAAGGCTACCGAACAATCTCCAGACTCCAACTGTGACAATGCTGTTGTACCAACAAATGCTTTTACATTTTTCTTTATCTGGGCAAGAAGATCATTCGCCTGTGAAATCTCATCCTCATTAGTTGAATCAGCCGAATATCCAAGTGCTTCAAGAGCTGTACCATACAGAGAAATAGTAGAATTTATCATGCAGACCTGATCTTTTAGTGCAGGATCGGCAAGGTTGGCAAAAGATTTGATTTCTATCGGGCAAGTCTCCTTGTTATACACTATAAGTGAATAAATGTTGTCCGATGTTGGCATCGTATACTTGTTGTCCTCATCTCCTACTGCACCCCAGAACTTATCATCAATATTCTGTGAATTAGGTATATTATCATAGTTGATTTCTGCTAAAAGGTCATTCTCCACAAATGTTTTCACATATGCCGATTCTATATCTACATAATCATACTCGGTTTCACCGGATACCATTTTAGTAATCAGCTCATCAGTATTGGTTATATATGAGACATTTACATGAATGCCCGTCTCTTCTTCAAACTGTTTAAAAACATCATCGGGATATGTCGAATCCCAGACCATCACATTTATCTCATCAGACTTTTTACTCTGGGTATCTCCTGAGCTTGTGCTTCCACAGGCACACAGTCCTGTAATTCCCAGCGTTGCGATTAAACATATTGATGCCATTCTTTTTCTCATATATTGAATTCTCCCTTCTGTAATATGACTTCACCTCGAAATCCGCTAATCCTCATACCTGTAGCAGCATTCACCATCAATCCATGTCTCAATTACCCTTGTTTTATAGATATTCTCTTTTGGAATAGTAGTAACATCCTGATCCAATACTACAAAATCAGCATCCTTTCCCTTGCATATTGTTCCTTTTTTTGTATCGAGGAAATTCTCATATGCGCCACCGATAGTAAGCACCCTTAGTGCGCTCTCGACATCGATACATTCTTCCGGAAAATATGGTTTCTTTGATGTTTCAGGATTAAAACGATTTATCATCATGTGCAGACAGAACATTGTATTTGGTGGAACTGTTACAGGAAAATCGCTTGCCTGACTCATGACTATTCCCTCGTCTAAATAACTTTTCAGATAATACATGTGTTCTGCACGTTCTTTTCCAAGAAATGGATATTCGAGCGGCTCATAGAGTGGTGTTTCATAATGCCAGTAAGGATTTACTACTGCAACCACTCCAAGGTCTTTCATACGCTTAGGCTGATCCGGCTGGCATACCTGAAGATGCGTAATTGCATTCCGGTATGTTCCCGGAACTTTATTCTGTGCGTACTCAAAACCATTAAGCGCCTCATCTATTGCTGCATCACCTATTGCATGAACATGAATACTAAATCCTTCTTTTAATGTTCTTTCCATTCTTTTGTTCAGGTCAGCCTGTTCAAACATTAAAGGCCCACAATCATACGGTGCCATCTTATATGGTTCCCGGAGCACAGCTGTATGTCCATCTACTACTCCATCCATAAAAAATTTGACTGTATTAACCTGCAGTTTTTCAAAATTGGCAAAACGTCTATGACAGTCTGTTGCAAATTCAAAGAAACTATCCGTGTCATCCGAAGGACTTAATGTAGGGGCTACCCTAAATGTGATCTTTAGCTTTTTCTCTTTTGCAAGTTCTTCATAAGCCCCCATGCGTATCGGCTCATCGTCTGTGTGACTCAGCATAGGTTCAAATGTGGATACAATTCCATTAGAAAGTCCGATCTGCTGATAATACAAAATTGCATCTTTATAATCCTCTACTGTTGGCTCAGTGAGTGCCGGAGTAATGAGATCTATAGCCATTTCCTGTAGGAATCCACTCGGCTGCCCATTCGAATAATGATTTATTTTTCCATTTGCAGGGTCCGGAGTGTCCTTCGTAATTCCCGCTTTTTCAAGCGCTATTGTATTTACCCACACCGAATGGTGTCCCTCGTCTGACAGGATTACCGGGCGATCCGGTACGATCTCATCAAGCAGGTCTGCTGTTGGACCATCCGGACCAAATAATCCCGGATCAAAACCTCCACCCTCTATAGTTTTATTTTCCGGATGTGCATCTGCAAAATCTTTTACTTTTTTAAGGCACTCTTCTATAGACTTTGCCTCGACAAACGGACCAGTTGTAAGTTCTATAGTTGAGCTTACATGCGCATGTCCCTCTGTAAATCCCGGTACAAGCAATCCGCTGTCATATGTATTTACTTTTGTCTCTTCTCCGACATAATTCTCTATTTCTTTTCTTGTTCCTACAGCTATGATTTTTCCATTTTTTATTGCAAATCCCTCTGCATATGGCTGATCTTTTTCTGCTGTAAATACTTTTCCATATATTACTTTATCTGCTACCATACGTTCTCCTTTCTTCCCTCATATTATTTTAGCGGTGCCGTCTGTGATGTAGCTTGCGCGGCTGCCGATCACAGAACTCGCTTCGATTGCTAATTTGTTGGCATCGGTTTTGGGCTCTTTTGATTATTTATGTTCATTTTACAGTTGTACATTTGAGCCGTGGAGTTCGCCTGTG
>CAVICC010000017.1:0-45237 GCA_963641405.1 bacterium
TTGACGAGTAATTACTTTCTTTTTCAGGCTCAATGCGCCCACCATTTCATTGTATATGACAAAAAAAGGTCTACTTGGTGGGGTCATGAATCCATATGGAATTATTAGAAGTTCGGTTGATGTGCAAAAGCAAGTGTTAGAACAACTCGGTTGGAACTCTGAATATTTAAAAAATTTAAAGGAAAGCCTAAAAGCACAAGGGTTTACACATCCACAAATTGTTGATAAAATATATGAACAAAGAAAAGAGTTTATTACAAGGCAAGGCAAAAGACTTTCTAAGGACTTTGAAAGAAACAATCCCGGGCTTATAGATGAAAAACACCGTCAAATAGGCGGTGTTTTTTCATACCCTTATAAATTATCAATAGACCTGTAAGAATTGCCATATGAGCGTTATATGAGGTCAGAAAGGGGGATAAAAGGCACATGAAAGCGTTACATTTACACTTATCTGTCAGAAAGGCATGGTGATCCAATTATCTTCCGGCTACTGGGTCAAGTAGTACATAGAAAAGGCATCCGGGAATGGGTGTCTTTTTTCTTGCGGGTTGTCAAGCGTAAACCGAACAAACCAAACAATCATGTGGGAGTAACCCCGTATAAAAACGTATTTGAAAGGATGGTATAGAAATGACAAGAAAACAGTTAGAGGATTTAGGACTTACCAAGGAACAGGCTGATTCAGTAATGAAAATCAATGGTGATGACATTGAGAACGCAAAGGGTACTGCTGCAACAGAGATTAAGAACTTGCAGACAGAGGTTGAAGGACTGAAAACACAGGTCGGTGACCGTGACAAGCAGTTAGAAACCCTGAAAGCGTCTGCTGGTGATAACGCTGATCTGAAAAAGCAGATCGAGGACTTGCAGACTGAAAATGCTACTGCCAAGGCAAACCATGAATCTGAACTGAACCAGTTGAAAATTGATTTTGCGGTTGAAAAGGCACTTACTGGTGCAAAGGCTAAGAACATCAAAGCGGTTAAGGCATTGCTTGAACTGGAAGATGGTTACACTGAATTGGCTACAAATTCAAAGGGGTGATAACTGATGTTTTACCAGTTAATCATAAAAATATTATTCAGAAAGGATGTGGAAGGTATGGCAGTAATCTATGCAACCACTTGTATACTTAATTCAGGTTCCATTTAATAGTTTATTTTAAATTATAAATTAGTTTTAAAATAGGACGGAAAGTGATGTGAACGAAATATAAAATCTTTCTTAAAAGACAATAGGGCTATTGACTCAGATTGATTACTTGACTAAGCTATAAACATAATATAGAGATAAAGTTTAAAAGCTATATCAGGAAATCAGTATAATAAACTAATATCAAAAAGAATTATGAGGCGATAGCATGAGAGAAAAATTTTTAAGATTTATGAATGGGAGAAACGGAGCCGATGAGCTGGCTAGATTTGAGTCCTGGTGGGTACTTATATTTTTGATACTTTCGATATTTACCAGATCATTCATACTGGATATGTTAGCAATAGCAGGTCTTTTACATATGTATTTTCGGATGTTTTCTAGGAATATAAGTAAAAGATACGAGGAAAATCAGAAATTTTTAAATTTTAGATATGACTGGACAGTAAAGTGGAACCGCAAGAAAAAGCACTTTGCACAGAGAAAACAGTACAAGTTCTTCAAATGTCCTATGTGTAAGCAGGAAGTTAGAGTTCCAAGAGGTCATGGCAAGATCTGCATTACATGTCCAAAATGCAGAGAAGAATTTGTAAGGCGCAGCTAATATGGAGAAAATGGATGTTTGGATATATAAATGTAAATAAGAATGAATTATCCGAAGAAAATGTAAAAATATATCAAAGCTATTATTGCGGACTATGTCAGAAGATAAAGTTGGAGTACGGACGCAGGGCACAGCTGGCATTAAACTATGATATGACATTCCTCATTGTGCTGCTTACCGGGCTCTACGAGCCGGATGGGGATACGCGTGACAGTTTCGTGTGCGTTGTCCATCCTACCCAAAAACGTACCCTGCGAATAAGTGAGATCACGGATTATGCCGCTGCTATGAATATTCTTCTGGCATACTATAATCTTGTTGACGACTGGAACGATGAAAGAAGTTTCACCAAAAAGACATTTGCTGGAATACTTAAAAAGGATTTTGAGAAGGCAAAAGCACTTTATCCGCGTCAGGCAAAAGCAATAGCTGATTACATAGAAACGCTTGCTTCTTATGAGAAAAAAGATGAGACAAATATTGACGCAGTATCAGGTCTTACTGGGGATATGCTTGGAGAAGTATTTGCCTGGAAAGAGGATGAGTGGTATCATGAACTTAAAAATCTAGGATATTACCTTGGTAAATTCATTTATATCATGGATGCATATGAGGACATAGAGCAGGATATAAAGAAAAATTCGTACAATCCGTTGACAAAGTTAGCAAGGTGCGAGAGTGATGATTTTGACAAGGTATGCTGTATGATGCTGACATCAATGCTGTCAGAGGCGGCAAAAACATTTGAGAGACTGCCAATCCTGCTTCATGCGGATATAATTAGAAATGTACTGTATTCTGGTGTGTGGAGTAAGTACGAATATATTCAGACGAAAAAAAGAAAGAAACGCAGTTAATGCTGCAAGAGGACGGATAAATGATAGATCCATATCAGATGCTCGGTGTCAGCCGTAGCGCAACAGACGATGAGATAAAAAAGGCATACAGGACTCTTAGCCGGAAATACCATCCTGATGCAAATATCAACAATCCAAACAAGGAAGAAGCAGAGGAAAAGTTCAAACAGGTTCAACAGGCATATGATCAGATAATGAAAGAAAAACAGTCTGGCACAAACTATGGCACCGGTAGTTCATATGGCGGTCAAAATGCCTCCGGTACCGGAAACTATGGAGGCTTTGGATATGGAGATCCGTTTGGTACTGGTGGCCTGAACGATAATCCGAAAGTGCGCGCTGCTGGCAATTTCATAAGCAATGGTTATTATAATGAGGCACTCAAGGTGCTAAATGAAGTGCCATTTTCAGAAAGACGTGGGCAGTGGTATTATTACAGCTCTGTTGCAAACTACAAGATCGGCAATACTGCCACTGCAATAGAATATATACAGCGTGCGGTTACACTTGAGCCAAATAACATGCAGTATCGCCAGTTTCAGCAGATGCTCGAGTATGGTGGATCATGGTATTCAAACATGGGTAATATGTATGGACGCCCGACTGGAACTGGTGATCAATGCTGCAGTCTGCTTGCTACATTCCTGTGTTGTCAGATGTTTTGCTGTTAGCTGGGGGACATATTTATTCCATCGAATCAGGAATACCGTCATGATCTAGATCAGACACATCCATACCATAAGCACCGATATCGACAGTATTTAACGTACGCCTCTTAAGTCTTGCAGTCTCGGACTGTTCAAGAAGATAGGTCTTAATTTCCCTTGCATTTTTTACATGGATAAGCTTTAGTTTAGGTGTAGTCACATCGCCTGTGTAGCAAGTGATAGTACCAAGATCGAAAATGCGCTCCATAAGAGAAGTACTTAGCTTAATATCGGCTACCTTGTACATGTAGCAGTCATCTTCGGTAGTATTGAGAAGTCCCTGTTTTATAGTGATATATTCAGGCGAGATAGTATATTTTGTAAAAGTCCATGGCAGACCGAAAAATAAAATTCGCTTTCTCTCTGAAAAAACCACATCCAATTCTTTGTTTTCAGACATAATCATTCTCCTTTAATATACGTGATTTTTATAATTTATCTTTATTCTACAACAAAAAAGTATAAAAGCCAACTTGAATATTGCGTCTGATTAGTATATGATAGAAAAAATGCGTAAAGGCGTAAAAAGAATGGAGGCAAATTATGCGTCACTTAATGAGTCCGCTGGATTTTTCGGTAGAAGAACTGGACAAACTTCTAGATCTTGCAAATGATATAGAGGCTAATCCACAGAAGTATGCACACAAGTGCGATGGAAAGAAATTAGCAACATGTTTTTACGAACCTAGCACCAGAACACGTCTCAGCTTTGAAGCTGCGATGCTCAATCTTGGTGGTTCGGTCTTAGGTTTTCACAGTGCAGATTCATCCTCAGCGTCAAAGGGCGAGAGTGTATCGGACACTATAAGAATTATATCGTGCTACGCAGATATATGCGCAATGCGTCATCCAAAGGAAGGTGCACCTCTTGTTGCATCTGAAAAATCACTTATTCCGGTAATTAATGCAGGTGATGGAGGCCATCAGCATCCAACACAGACACTTACGGATCTTCTTACAATTCGTTCCCTTAAAGGAAGATTAGACAACATAACAATAGGGTTTTGCGGAGACTTAAAGTTTGGACGAACAGTTCATTCACTTATCAATGCACTCATCAGATATGACAATGTAAAAATTGTTCTTATTTCTCCTGAGGAGCTTAAGGTTCCAGATTATGTGCGCGATGATGTGCTGCGTGCCAACAACATAGAGTTTAAAGAGGTAGAAAAGCTTGAGGATGCCATGGGCGAGCTTGATGTACTTTACATGACAAGAGTACAAAGAGAGCGTTTCTTCAATGAGGAGGATTATGTACGACTGAAAGATTTCTATGTACTCACCAAGAAAAAAATGGAGCTTGCAAAGGATGATATGCTTGTGCTTCATCCACTCCCACGTGTAAACGAGATATCTGTAGAGGTGGATGATGATCCAAGAGCTGTTTATTTTAAACAGGCACAGTACGGAGTTTATGTGCGCATGGCGCTTATTCTCACACTTTTAGGACTTGCCGACAATTAGTAATCAGCACTTTGGTAACCAAATTACACAATGAATGTAAATGATAAGTACATAAACATGGAGGACAATATGCTTAATATTAGCGGAATTCACGAAGGATTTGTACTCGATCATATCAAGGCAGGTACGAGCCTTCAGATATATAGAGACCTAAAACTGGATAAATTGGACTGTACAGTTGCCATTATCAAAAATGCAAAGAGCAGTAAAATGGGTAAAAAGGACATAATTAAGGTCGAGTGTCCTATAGAGTCATTAGACCTCGATATCCTTGGATTTATCGATCATAATATCACTGTAAATGTAATAAAAGGTGACAAGATTGTAGACAAGATGGAGCTTAGGCTTCCACATCAGGTCAAGAATGTCATCAAATGCAAGAATCCAAGATGTATTACATCTATTGAGCAGGAACTTGACCAGATCTTCATACTCTCTGATGAGGCAAATGAAGTATACAGATGTAAATACTGTGAGGAGAAATACGAAGGAGAAAAATAGTATCAGATATGTATGCCAACGTGATTGTTGATATATCTCATGAAAAGCTTGATAAGACTTTCCAGTACAGCATTCCAAGGGAGATTGAAAAAGACATCCATCCGGGAGTGTGTGTGGATATTCCGTTTGGAAACCGCACCATCACAGGCTATGTGATAGAGGTGACTGATAGGGCTGAGTTTGATACCAAAAAAATCAAGCCACTTAACGGGATAAAGCCGGGCAGCGTTGCTATTGAGGCAAAGCTTATCGCGTTGGCAGGCTGGATACGTAAAAACTACGGCTCCACGATGAATCAGGCTCTAAAGACGGTTATACCGGTCAAAAAAGCCGCAAAAGAACTCGTGAGCCGCAGTATATTTCTTAAGATTGATAAAGTAAAGGCAAGGGCGCAGCTTGCTCTTTGCGAGGCCAAAAACCAAAAAGCAAAGGCACGGCTGTTGCGTGCCCTTATAGATACAGATGAGGGTGGCTGTCTGGAGTATTCATTTGCTACAGGCAAGCTGTCTGTCTCACCGGCAGCTATAAAGGCACTCGAAAAATGCGGATTTATCGAGGTGATAAGTGAGTCGGGATACAGAAATCCTGTGGAAAATTTAAATGCAAAAGTCTATGACAAGGTATTAAATCCCGAGCAGCAGCGTGCGGTTGATATGATAAATGCCGAGATAAAAGCAGGAGAACGGCATACCTATCTGATAAAGGGAGTTACTGGAAGCGGAAAGACAGAAGTCTACATGGAGCTTATCGCACACTGCATAGAGGAAGGCAGGCAGGCAATAGTGCTGATTCCTGAAATTGCGCTTACATATCAGACGGTTATGCGGTTTATCGCCAGATTTGGGAATCGTGTATCGATAATCAATTCAAGGCTTTCAAATGGGGAGCGGTATGACCAGTTTAAGAGAGCTAAAAAAGGTGAAATAGATATAATGATCGGTCCAAGATCTGCTTTGTACACACCTTTTTCAAATTTAGGACTTATAATAATAGATGAGGAACACGAAAATTCCTACAAGAGTGACTCTATTCCGAGATATCATGCAAAAGAGGTGGCTATAGAGTACGCCCGCATGAATGATGCCGTTGTAGTGCTTGGATCGGCCACACCATCCGTTGACAGTTACTTCAGGGCAAAGGCAGGAGAATACAGGCTTTTAGAGTTAAACTGCAGAATAGATAATAGACCGTTGCCGGAATGTGAGGTGGTGGATCTGCGAGAAGAACTTAGAAATGGTAACAGATCCATTCTCAGTGTCAGACTGCAGGAACTAATGGAAGAAAGGCTTAGTAAAGGGCAGCAGACCATGCTTTTTCTAAATAGAAGAGGAATGTCTGGTTTTATGTCGTGCAGAGCTTGCGGTTTTGTGGTAAAATGTCCTCATTGCGATGTATCACTAAGTCAGCACAATGATGGAAGGATGGTCTGCCATTACTGCGGATATACACAACCGGTGCTGAAAGTATGCCCAAGCTGCGGCTCTAAATATATCAGTGGCTTTAAAGCAGGTACACAAAAGATAGAAAATATTGTAAGAAAACGTTTCCCTGATGCGCGTATATTGCGTATGGATTACGACACTACAAGGGCAAAAGATTCCTACGAGAAGATACTTCAGGCCTTTGCCAATCATGAGGCGGATATACTTATAGGTACTCAGATGATTGTAAAAGGACATGATTTTTCAAATGTCACGCTTGTCGGAATATTGGCAGCGGACATGTCACTTCATGTGAATGATTTTCATGCGGCGGAGCGTACTTTCCAGCTTTTGACACAGGCAGCAGGGCGTGCTGGCAGAGGAAAATTGCCGGGAAATGTAATAATACAGACCTATGATCCTGACAACTATGTGATAAAGACTGCAAAGAACCAGGATTATGAAGCTTTCTATAATCAGGAGATAGAGTATAGGCAGATGTTACGATATCCGCCGGTTTGGAATATGCTTCTTATACATATCACATCGGATGATGAAAATACAGCGTCAGAGATAGCGGAGCATGTCTATAAGCTAACATCGAACATTGTTGGAGCAATAAAAGATAATGATGCTAAAATACAGCTAATAGGTCCGGCAGATGCAAATATTTCAAAAGTAAATGATACATATCGCAAGATAATATATATAAAGGCATCACGATATGAGTCCTTAATAGCTATAAAGGATAGCATAGAGGCGACAGTAAAAGATTGTGAAAAAACAAAAAAAGCATCCGTTTCATTTGATTTTAATCCTATGAGCGGTTTCTAGAAGCATGCTAAATGATCAAGGAGGAAAATATGGCACTTAGAACTATAAGAGTAGAGGGAGATCCGGTACTTGGAAAGGTATGTAGAGAAGTTACAGAGGTAACACCAAAAATACAGACACTTATTGACGATATGCTTGAGACTATGTACGACGCAAACGGGGTTGGGCTTGCAGCACCACAGGTAGGTATTCTAAAAAGAATCGTTGTAATAGACGTAGGAGAAGGACCAATTGTTATGATAAATCCAGTTATACTTGAGTCTTCAGGTGAACAGACAGGTGACGAGGGGTGTCTATCAGTTCCGGGAAAAGCCGGACAAGTTACACGTCCAAATCATGTAAAAGCGCGTTTTATGGGTGAAGATATGGAAGAATACGAGATTGAGGGAGATGAGCTTCTTGCAAGATGTATCTGCCATGAACTTGACCATCTCGATGGACACCTCTATGTTGAAAAGGTTGAAGGCCCACTACATGAGGTGACTTATGAGGATGCCGAGTAAAAAACTGGCATACAGGAGGTTTGAACATGAGAGTAATATTTATGGGAACACCGGATTTTTCGGTAGGTACACTTGAGGCGATAATAGAGGCAGGGCACGATGTAGCACTTGTTGTGACACAGCCGGATAAACCAAAGGGACGTGGCAAGGCCATGCAGTATACGCCAGTAAAGGAATGCGCACTGACACATGGCATAGAGGTATTCCAGCCTGTAAAAATAAGAGAGGCTGCAAATATTGAGTATCTCAGGAAATTCAATGCCGATATTATGATAGTTGTTGCATTCGGACAGATACTTTCAAAGAGCATACTTGATATGCCACGTTATGGATGTATAAATGTACATGCATCGCTTTTGCCCAAATACAGAGGTGCAGCGCCTATTCAGTGGGCAGTTATAAACGGTGACGAGTTTACGGGTGTTACAACTATGAGAATGGATGAGGGTGTTGATACAGGCGATATGATAGCCAAAAAGACAGTAAGACTTGACCCAGATGAGACGGGCGGCAGCCTTTTTGATAAGCTTGCAACTGAGGGAGCAAAGCTTTGCGTTGATACTATGAAGATGATAGAGGACGGCACAGCCGAGTACACACCGCAAAGCAGTGAGGAGGCCACACATACAGCCATGATCCATAAGGAACTTGGATTTATTGACTGGAATAAATCTGCTGTTGAAATTGAAAGGCTCATCCGCGGACTTAATCCATGGCCGAGTGCATATACACATCTTGACGGAAAAACATTTAAGGTATGGAAAGCCAAGGTGATCGAGGAAGGAAACGATTATCAGCCGGGATGCATTTTCCATATTGGCAAGAATGATATGTATGTTCAGACAGGAAATGGAGCATTATCTTTATTAGAGGTACAGCTTCAAGGCAAAAAGCGCATGGACGTAGGTTCGTTCTTGCGGGGCTATCAGATAGAAGAGGGATCATTTTTTTCACTGTAGCTGATTTATCAAATTAAAGGAGAGTGTAATATATGGGATATTATTATTACTGGGATCCAACATATATACTTGTAGCCATAGGTGCGGTCATATGTCTGATTGCATCTGCCAGGGTAAAGAGTACATTTGCAAAATACTCACAGTACAGGAGTATGTCAGGAATGAATGGTGCACAGGTGGCACAGAGAGTACTTCAGGCAGCCGGCATATATGACGTAAATGTGCGTCATGTGTCGGGAAATTTGACAGACCACTATGATCCAAGGACAAAAACAGTTAACCTGTCAGATCCTGTATACAATTCTACATCTGTTGCAGCATTGGGAGTAGCAGCACATGAGTGCGGACATGCGATACAGCATGCCAAAAACTATGCTCCGCTTTCTATGCGCAGTGCACTTGTGCCTGTTGCAAATTTTGGCTCAATGCTCGCATGGCCAGTTATACTTATAGGATTATTCATAAACAGTCGTTCATCAGTGCTTATCATAGATATAGGCATACTGCTTTTTTTTGCATCAGTGCTGTTTCAGCTTGTGACGCTGCCGGTAGAGTTTGATGCTTCAAGGAGGGCACTTGTGATGTTGCGCACAGAGCATATTCTTGGTGACGACGAACTTAAATATACAAGAAAAGTATTAAAATCAGCTGCACTTACTTATGTGGCTAGTGCTGCAGCAGCTATTTTACAGCTTCTTCGTATAATACTTCTTACAAATGGCAGAAGACGTGATGACTAAATAAGAAAGCAACTGTGCGTTTGATTTTAAAGCACAGATAATGAAAAACAATGAGTAATAACACAAATAATAGTGCAAGTAAAAATTTAAATATAAACACAAGAGATCTGGCACTCGAGATACTTATTGAGATTAATGAGAGGGGACAGTTTTCACATATAGTGCTTCGTAGCGTACTTGACAAATACCAGTATCTTCCAAAACAGGAACGTGCATTTATAACACGCCTGGTGGATGGCACAATAGAGTATATGCTTCAGCTTGACTATATCATAGATTCATTCTCAAAGACAAAAGTGCGCAAGATGAAGCCACTTATCAGAAACCTGCTTCGCATGAGTGTATATCAGATAAAGTATATGAATTCAGTGCCCGACTCTGCAGTATGCAATGAGGCGGTAAAGATAGCAAAGCGTCACAAGTTTGGACAGCTTTCAGGCTTTGTGAATGGAGTGCTCAGAAATATTGCCAGAAATGTTGATGAAATAGAGTTTCCAAATTTAAGTGTACGCTACTCTATGCCACAGTGGATTGTAGACCAGTTTGTATCGTCATATGGTGATAAAAAGGCTGAGGAGATATTTAAAAATTTTCAGACAAAGAGCACTATATCTATAAGGACAAATTTGTCAGCCTGCACGCCCGAGGAGTTAAAAGAAAGACTTATCGCCGAGAGTGTGACCGCAACGGAGGTTTTGGAACTTGATTATGCATTTATGATATCGGATTTTGACCACTTAGGAGGTCTGGCAAGCTTCAAAGAGGGCCTTTTTTTTGTACAGGATGTAAGCTCCATGATGGTTGCTGAGACTGCTGCTCCAAAGCCGGGAGATTATGTCATAGATGTATGCGCGGCTCCGGGCGGAAAGAGCACGCACATAGCAGAAAAACTTAAGGGTACAGGCCATGTTAAGGCGCGAGATCTTACAGATTACAAAGTTGATATGATAGAAGAAAATATCGAAAGACACGGACTTACCAACATGTCAGCGGAAGTTTTTGATGCTACAGAGTATGACGAAAAATCAAAAGAAACAGCAGATATAGTTATCTGTGATCTGCCGTGTTCGGGACTTGGAGTGCTTGGACGAAAGAAGGACATTCGCTACAAGATGAGTCCAAAAGGAATTGACAATCTTGCAGCACTTCAGCGGCAGATACTTGACACTGTGCATACATATGTGAAGCCTGGTGGAGTGCTTGTATACAGCACGTGTACGATTGATGAAAAAGAGAATGAAAAAAATGTGCAGTGGTTTCTAAAAAAATATCCGCAGTACTCGCTCGATAAGACTTTTTTCAATGGAAAAGGTATGGAACAGATGCTGCCGGGAGAACATGGAAATGATGGATTTTTCATTGCACGCCTTATCCGCGGTGCAAGCTGAAAATGCTGCTAATATAGATATCATGTAATTAGATTAGAATATGAAAGAAAACAACAAATTAACGGATATTAAATCCATGAATATGTCGCAGCTTACTGAATACATAATCTTGCTTGGTGAGAAAAAATTCAGGGCAAAGCAGATCTACGAATGGATACATGTAAAACATATTGATTCATTTGATGAGATGACTAACATCTCTAAAAAGTTCATACAGACATTGAAAGAGAATGCAAGACTTATTACCCTACAAAAGGAAGAAGTACAGATATCAAAGATCGATGGCACGAGAAAATATCTTTTTGCACTCGAGGATGGGAATGTCATAGAAAGTGTGCTAATGAAATATAAGCATGGCAACTCAGTGTGTATTTCTTCGCAGGTAGGCTGTAGGATGGGATGCAGATTCTGCGCCTCCACACTTGATGGCCTTGTAAGAGGATTAGAACCTGCTGAGATGATAGATCAGATCTATCAGATAGGTAAAGATATAGGAGAGAGAATTTCAAATGTGGTTGTTATGGGAACGGGAGAGCCGCTTGACAATTACGACAATCTGCTTCGGTTTATTGAGCTACTTACAGATGAAAACGGTATCAATATCAGTCAGAGAAATCTAACAGTTTCTACATGCGGATTGGTACCACGCATGAAGCAGCTTGCAGATAAAAATCTTTCCATCACGCTTGCACTTTCACTGCACGCGTCCAACCAGAATAAGCGAAAAGAGCTTATGCCGGTCGCAAACAGCTATGATATACATGAGGTTGTGGATGCCTGCAAATATTATTTTTCAAAGACTGGAAGAAGAGTTACTTTTGAGTACAGCTTAGTCGGCGGAGTAAATGATACGAGTGAGGATGCGGCAGAACTTTCAGCACTCGTAAAGGGCATGAACTGCCATATAAATCTTATTCCGGTAAACCCTATAAAAGAGCGCAGTTACGTGCAATCCAATGCAGGAGTTATAGAGGCATTTAAAAAGAGACTTGAAAAAAATGGGATAAATGTTACTATTAGAAGAGAAATGGGCAGAGATATAGACGGTGCCTGTGGACAGCTTCGCAAGAAGCATATAGATAAAGAGAGAGGAATAGACTAGATGAAGACGTTTTCCATTACGGATGTAGGTGTCGTTCGGGATATGAATCAGGATTATTATTTCTCATCAGATACCGCAGTAGGAAATCTTCCTAATCTTTTCATCGTAGCCGATGGAATGGGAGGACATAAAGCCGGGGACTATGCATCGAGATATACTATAGAGCGTGTCGTTGCGTCAGTATCCAGAAATTGTGGGGATGAGCCGGTATCAGTCATCAAAGAGGCTATAAATAAGGCTAATGAGCTTTTGATCACGGATTCTCGTGAAGATGAGGCAAAGCGTGGAATGGGTACGACTCTTGTAGTTGCAACCATCATAGGCAATAAGCTTTTTGTAGCGAATATTGGGGACAGCAGGTTATATATATCAGGCGCATCTGAACAGATTCGCCAGATTACCAGAGATCATTCCCTGGTAGATGAGATGGTACGCATGGGTGAGATCAATGCGGATGAGGCAAGAGTTCACCCGGATAAGAATATCATCACAAGAGCTGTGGGCACATTTGAGAGCGTTGAAGCTGATTTTTTTGAAGTCGAACTTGCAAATGATGACATAATACTTTTGTGCACAGATGGACTTACCAATATGGTAAGAGATGAAGAAATTCAGGATACTCTTAGAAAAAATGACAATATTGATAAGGCAGCCTCTAGACTTGTCGGGATGGCAAATGCAAATGGAGGCCGCGACAATATTACAGTTATGATTATTAAACCATTTTAAGACGAGGTAAAAGGATGTTAGATGTAGGAAGTTATTTATCGGATAGATATGAGATACTCAGCAAAGTCGGTGCAGGTGGTATGTCTGATGTATACAAGGCAAAGGACCATATTTTGAGCCGTTTTGTGGCGATAAAAGTTTTAAAACAGGAATTTTCAGAGGATAGCTCGTTTGTTACAAAATTCCGTGCAGAGGCACAGTCTGCAGCAGTGCTTGAGCACCCAAATATTGTAAACATATATGATGTAGGTAGTGAAAACGGACTGTACTATATAGTTATGGAATATATCGAGGGCATTACCCTAAAGACATATATAGAAAAAAAGGGACAGCTCTCTTTCAAAGAGTCAGCCAGCATTGCTATACAGGTGGCAAGAGGAATAGAGGCTGCTCACAATAAAAATATCATTCACCGTGATATCAAGCCACAGAACATTATGATATCATCTGAGGGAAAGGTAAAAGTGACGGATTTTGGTATCGCAAAGGCCACATCTTCGAATACTATAAGCTCTGATGTTATGGGATCAGTACATTATGCATCACCAGAGCAGGCAAGAAATGGATTTGTGGATGGCAGAAGCGATATTTATTCGCTCGGTATCGTGATGTTTGAAATGGTAACGGGACGTGTACCATTTGACGGAGATACAACAGTTGCTGTGGCGTTGCAGCATTTACAGGAGGATATTGCAAGGCCAAGTATCTATGCACCTGATCTTCCGATAAGTTTTGAGAAGATAATTCTTAAATGTACACAGAAGACACCGGATAGAAGATATCAGACAATAGAGGAACTTCTTTCAGATATCAGACGTTCGCTTGCTCATCCTGATGAGGATTTTGTTGTCATTGCTCCACTTGTAGACAACGGCAAGACAAAAGTAATAAGCCAGGATGAATTAAATAAGATAAAAGAAGGCAGAGGCGTAGCCCAGGATCTTGACGATCAGGATGAAGAAGAGGGCGATGAAGATGCAGAAGTCGATGAATCACTCTTAGAAGGTGATGAAGATAATGACGATTACGATGAAGAAGATGATGAAGATGATGATGGTAAGCTGTTAAATCCAAAAATGGATAAGGCGATTACTATCATGGGAATCGTAACTGCAGTGATAATTGTAATAGTTATCATATATCTTGCACTTTCAGTAATGGGAGTATTCCGTTTCGGCAGCAAGAAAAATTCTGAAACACAGAGTGAGACCCAGACAGAAACACAGAGTGAGACCCAGACTGAATCAGAGACACAGACAGAGACAGAGGGACAGATGATCGACGTTAGAGGTATGTCAGTAGACGATGCACAAAAAGCAGTAGATCGTTTGAATCTTGATCTTACAATATTTGCCTACGAGACAAAACAGTCATCAGAAGAAGATGGAACAATACTTGAGCAGGATGTGGCAGCAGGAAAGACTATAAAGCGCGGAACACAGATCAATGTTGTTATAGCAGGAAAGAGCGACAGCACGTCAGAGATGGTAAAAGTACCAAGTGTAGTTGGCAAGACAAAGAGCTCAGCACAGAGTACACTCGAGTCAGAAGGTTTTAAAGTATCATTTACATATGGTGATTACAATGACAGTGTTGCGGCAGATGTAGTTGTATCACAGTCACCGGCAGCAAAAGCGCAGGCAGCAAAGGGAAGTACAATTACAGTAACACTTTCACCTGGACAGAAACCTATCACAGTACCAAACGTAGTTGGTTATTCAAAGTCGCAGGCAGAGAGTGCACTCTCAAATGCAGGACTCAAATATGCATATGCAGATGCACAGTATAGCGATACTGTGGCTGAGGGCTCAGTAATCAGTCAGACCAGATCCGGTGAGACCGTATCTGCCGGCACGACTGTTACACTTACACTAAGTAAAGGTAAGCAGGTAATCAGTACAAATGTCAGCAAAACGGCATCACTTGGAATTGAAGGTGCAAAGGTTGTAGGTGGATCTTATACACTTAAGGGGTCCGATGGTCAGACATATGCAAGCGGATCAGTTTCTTCAAGTGATGTTACTGTATCAGGAACAATGAACTGTTCATCAGGAACAATTACTGTAACGTGGAAATACACAGAGTCTTCACTTGACGCTGATGGCAATGAAATAGAGGGCGATGAGCAGGAGAAAACTATTACGGTAAACGTACCATAAGCAAGTTTTACTTTCGAACTTAAATAACTCAAACTTCGCTATAATAACCCTCGCGCACCGGAGAGTACATGATGTGCTATGCCGGTGCTACACAGCTTAACCGCGAAGTTTGCGAATTCAAGGAAATCCCATGATAGGAAAAATAATAAAAGGAATTTCCGGCTTCTACTACGTTTACGTAGAAGGAGCCGGTCTCTATGAATGTAAGGCAAAAGGAGCCTTCCGTAAACAGAAAATAAAACCACTGGTAGGAGATATGGTTGACATAGCTGTGCTTGACGAGGAAAACAAGCTTGGAAATGTCTGTGATATCCTACCAAGAAAAAATGAACTTATCAGGCCGGCCGTGTCAAATATTGACATGGCTCTGGTTATTTTTGCATCTGCAAAGCCAGATCCGAATTTTAACCTGCTTGATAGGTTTTTGTGTATGATGGAATATCAGAAAGTTCCTGTGACTATATGTTTTAACAAGATGGATCTGATTACTGAAGAAAAACAGGATGAGCTTAAGGCAATTTATGAGCCGGCAGGATATCAGGTTATATTTTCAAGCACCAAAACAGGTAAGGGAATTGATATGGTAAGGCAAATACTCGAAGGAAAAACGACTACGGTGGCAGGACCTTCGGGAGTCGGCAAATCATCCATTATAAACAGTCTTCAGGATGAGATACAGATGGAGACAGGACATATCAGCAGAAAGATTGAGCGTGGAAAGCATACGACAAGACATTCTGAGATAATCCCAATTACTGATGGTACATATATCATGGATACACCTGGTTTTAGCTCAATGGATGTCCCTGGCTTTGAAAAGGAAGATCTGTGGACATGTTATCCTGAGTTTGTGGAGTATGAGCCTTATTGTAGATTTCAAGGCTGCAGTCATATCAATGAGCCAGATTGTGGTGTAAAGGATGCGTTAGAACGAGGAGAAATCTCACAGGTAAGATATGACAATTACAAGCTGCTCTACGAAGAACTGAAAAATAGGCAGCGTTATTAATACAGGAGGAATATATGAACTGTTTATCACCATCGATATTATCAGCAGATTATTCAAAGCTTGGAGAACAGCTTGCCCAGCTTGACGTGGCAGGCGCACAGTATGTGCATATAGATGTAATGGATGGAAGCTTTGTACCGAGTATTTCGATAGGTCTTCCGGTCATAAAAACAATCAGAAAATGCACAGACCGCATGTTTGATGTCCATCTGATGATAGAGGAACCGGTCAGATACATAGACGATTTTGCGGCAGCAGGAGCCGATATCATAACAGTGCATGCGGAGGCTTGCAAGCATCTTGACCGCACAGTTGATGCAATAAAGGAAAAGGGACTTCTCGCAGGAGTGGCACTTAACCCGGCAACACCTCTTTCAGCCATAGAGTATGTACTTGGAAAAGTTGACATGGTGCTTATTATGACTGTAAATCCGGGCTTTGGAGGACAAAAGCTGATCCCATATACGCTAGACAAGGTGCGCGACCTTAAAAAGCTTCTCGAAAAGACAAATAACAAAGCAGATATAGAGGTGGATGGTGGAGTAAACCTTGAAAACGTAGCAACACTCATGGATGCCGGAGCGAATATTATTGTGGCTGGAAGTGCTGTATTTAACGGAGATATTGACGAAAATGTGCAAAGTTTCTTAAATATCTTAAATTCATAAAAAACATATATAATGTATTAGAAAGCGTGGGAATATATGAGATATCTGATAGTATGTGGTGGAAGTATAGACCGGCAATTTGCCGATGAACTTATTAAAAAATCCGGAATAGACGCGATAATAGCTGCGGATAGAGGCATGGATTTTTTATATGAGAATGGTATCACACCTGATATAATTGTAGGTGATTTTGACTCCACAAAGACGAAAGCATTGGAATATTTTGAAGAAAAAGGACAAAGTGAGATACATCCGCTTAATCCTATGAAAGATGATACTGATACAGAGTTTGCAATAAGAACTGCGATAAAGAAAGGTGCAAAGAGCATAGTGATAATAGGTGCAACCGGTACCAGAATAGATCATGTGCTTGGCAACATATCGTTGCTTGGAGTGGGACTTGAAAATGATATTTCGATAGAGATACTAGATCCAAATAACAGAATACGCATGATAGACAGACCGGTCACTTTGAAAAAGGACAAACAGTACGGAAAGTACATTTCGCTTATTCCGGTTTCATCAGACAATGATGTCAGTCTTACAGGTTTTAAGTACACACTGGATCATCATGTTTTTGATAAATACACATCGCTTGGCATCTCAAACGAGATAACAGATGAAGAAGCTGTGATAGACATACACAAGGGGACTTTTATCATGGTGGAATCGCGTGATTAAGAGAGGGGGTAATTCATGACAGATTATATTATAAGCTGTTGTTCAACAGCAGATCTTACAAAGGAACACATGGAGGCAAGAGATATAAAATATGCATGCTTCCATTACGAGCTTGACGGCAAAGAATATCTTGATGATCTCGGACAGTCAATGTCTCTTCCAGATTTTTATAAAGCAATGGAAAACGGAGCAATGACAAAGACCTCGCAGATTAACCAGAGTGAGTATATGGATTATTTTAGACAGTTTCTTGATGCCGGAAAGGATGTACTGCACTGCTCATTAAGCTCTGGAATATCTGGCACGGTAAACTCTGCAAGACTTGCAAAGGAGGCTCTTGAGGAGGAATATCCTGACAGAAAGATATATGTTATAGATTCACTGGCAGCATCATCAGGCTTTGGACTTTTGATGGACAAACTGGCAGATCTGCGCGACTTAGGCATGGATATAGATACACTTGCAGCGTGGACCGAGGAGCATAAGCTTGAGGTAAATCACTGGTTTTTCTCGTCTGATCTTACATTTTTCATAAGGGGAGGCCGTGTGTCAAAGACAGCCGGATTTATTGGAGGAGTGCTAAATATCTGTCCATTTTTAAATGTAAGCTATAAGGGTGAGCTTATCGTACGTGAGAAGATCCGCACAAAGAAAAAGGCGATAAAGGAAATGCTCGTAAAAATGCAGGAGATGTGCAAGGATGGAGCTGACTATAGCGAGAAGGTATACATATCAAATTCAGCATGTTATGATGACGCAAAGGCTGTGGCAGACCTTATAGAGGCGGCATTTCCAAAGATGAATGGCAAGGTAGAGATAGATGATATCGGAACCACGATCGGAAGCCACACAGGTCCCGGAACGGTAGCACTTTTCTTCTGGGGAAAGAAGAGAGATGACTAATATATATTAATGAAAGTCAACTTGGTTGATGAATAATCTTAAAAATGTTAAAATAAATCAATAAAAGTGATTAAATATAATCATTCAAATAATCGCGCTTATCTGTTAACATAGTCCTATCGTAATTTAGAAAAGAGGTTTTGTAATGAAAGGATATGAAAAGTACGAGCGCGCATATTTTATGCCACCAGAATGTACATATGACTGGGTTAAGAAAGATTATATAGATAAAGCACCTCTGTGGTGTTCGGTAGATTTGCGTGATGGCAATCAGGCACTTATCGAGCCTATGAACTTAGAGGAGAAGCTTGAGTTTTTCCGGATGCTTGTGGATATAGGCTTCAAGGAGATCGAGGTAGGTTTTCCGGCTGCATCTGAAACAGAATACAATTTTGCCAGAGCATTGATAGAACGCGATATGATACCGGATGATGTCACTATCCATGTACTTACACAGGCGAGGGAACACATAATAAGAAAGACATTTGCCGCACTAGAGGGAGCACCTAGAGCCGTTGTACATCTTTATAATTCCACATCGGTTGCACAGCGCCAGCAGGTTTTTAAGAAATCAAAAGATGAGATCAAACAGCTTGCTATTGACGGAGCAGTACTTTTAAAGGAGCTTGCGGCAGAGACAGACGGCAATTTCCGTTTCCAGTATTCACCGGAGAGTTTTTCTGGCACGGAAGTGGACTATGCAGTTGAGGTATGCAACGCAGTGCTCGATGTATGGCAGCCAAAAGCAGACAATAAAGCTATTATCAACATACCTACAACGGTGGAAAATGCCATGCCTCATGTATTTGCCACACAGGTTGAGTACATCAACAAGCATCTGAAATATCGTGACGGAGTAGTGCTCTGTCTACATCCTCACAATGACAGAGGCTGTGGAGTGGCTACAGCGGAGCTTGGAGTACTAGCAGGAGCGCAGGAGATAGAGGGCACGCTGTTTGGAAACGGTGAGAGAACAGGAAATGTTGATATCGTGACACTTGCTATGAATCTTTATTCTCATGGTGTCGATCCACAGCTTGATTTTTCTGATTTACCATATATCAGGGAAAATTATGAGCGTTTTACAAAGATGCGTGTAAACGAGAGACAGCCTTATGCGGGAGATCTTGTATTCTCTGCATTCTCAGGTTCACATCAGGATGCCATCTCAAAGGGCATGGCATGGAGAGAGGAAAAACATCTAAAAAAATGGTCTGTTCCGTATCTGCCTATCGATCCTACAGATGTCGGAAGGACATACGAGGCGGATGTTATACGTATCAACAGCCAGTCAGGAAAGGGTGGAGTAGCCTATATCCTGAAACAGAACTTTGGTATAAGTATCCCTGACAAGATGAAAGAGCAGGTAGGATATCTTGTAAAACAGGTATCTGATGAGGAACAGAAAGAGCTGTCACCGGAGTGGGTACACAGCATTTTTACAGACAATTATCTCGATTACCGTCAGTATTTTACTATACCGGAATGCCATTTCAAGCAGGTAAACGGTATATTTGCCGAGGCGGTCATACTGCACAACGACAGCACAAGAAAGGTCGATGCAAACGGAAATGGACGTCTTGACGCGGTCTGCAATATCATAAAGCAGTACTTCGATATCAGCTTTGAGCTTACAGTTTACGAGGAACATGCACTTTCTCACGGATCATCTTCAAAGGCTATGGCATATGTTGGCATCACGGCAGCAGGAAAGATGTTCTGGGGAGCTGGAACGGATGAGGATATTATAAAGGCTTCGATAAGCGCGCTTGTGGTTGCCGTAAATCATTTCCTTGCTACAAAGACAGATAGCCATGTAAAGGATGAGCGCTATATTGCTATGCTCAACTTTATCCAGGCAAACTACAAGACAGTCTCACTTGCAGACATGGCTGCGCAGTTCCACCTGACAGAGCCATATATTTCAAAATATATTAAAGAAAAGTCAGGAAAGACTTTTGGTGAGCTTGTAACCAATGCCAAGATGAAAAAAGCCCGCACACTGCTTAGAAACAGTATAACAACTGTTGAGAACATCGCTTTCGAGGCAGGATACCAGAATGTGGAGCATTTTAATAGACAGTTCAAGAAAATTTATGGAATAACACCGCTTGAGTACAGAAACGAGAGTGGAAAGTAAAAAAAGCTTAATTTACGCTATCCGGTGATGTGGTGTATCGAGAAAAAATAGCATAATTTACATTAGGAAGCTGCAAAATGTAGCTTCTTTTTGTATTTTTTTTAGTAATTTGTTGTTATGACAACACAACATTTAGTACAATGCGGGTATACTAGAAAAAAAGAAAGAGAGGAAAATTTATGACAAAAGTTAAGACAAACCCAAGAAAGGCTGTAATGATAGGATGTGGCTTCGTTGGATCAGCCTCAGTTTTTGCTCTTTTGCAGAGTGGACTTTTTTCGGAGATAGTGCTTATAGATGCAGATAAGGATAAGGCAGAAGGAGAGGCTATGGATATAAGCCATGGTATTCCATTTGCAAGCCATATGAAGATTTATGCAGGCGATTATGATGATGCTGCAGATGCAGCTATTATTATTGTATCTGCCGGAGCAGGACAGAAGCCTGGAGAGACAAGGCTTGACCTTGTAAATAAAAATGTATCCATCTTCAAGAGTATCATTCCAGAGATAGCAAAGAGAAACTTTGGAGGAATACTCCTTATCGTGGCAAATCCTGTCGATATCCTTACGCAGGTGGCACAGAAGCTGTCAGGACTTCCAGAGGAACGAGTTATCGGATCCGGTACAGTACTTGACAGTGCAAGACTTAAATACGAGCTCGGTGAGCATCTTGAGGTGGATAGCCGAAGTGTACATGCATTTATAGTCGGAGAGCACGGCGACAGCGAGGTTGTTGCATGGTCATCTGCCAATGTATCAGGTGTAGAGCTTCACAAATTCTGCGAGATGAGAGGACATTATAAGCATAAAGAAAATACAGAAGAAATTGCTGCAAATGTAAAGAACAGCGCATATGAAATCATCAATAAAAAGCATGCGACTTATTATGGAATTGCTATGTCTGTAAGACGTATCTGCGAGGTCATTATGCGCGATGAGAAGTCAATTCTTCCTGTTTCACATATGATGCACGGACAGTACGGAATTGACGGAGTAGTACTTTCAATGCCTGCAATTGTCGGAGCAAACGGAGTGGAAAGCGATATCCCAATCGAGCTGAGTGGTGAGGAAGCATTAAAACTCAAGGAATCTGCTGATTCACTAAAAACTATTGTTGAAGGTCTTGAACTATAATGTAATTTAGATCAAAGTACTACCATCCTGATATGAAATATAGTATAATAGTTTCGTAGCTGTTTTGCATATTTTATGCAAAGCGGTTTTATGAGTATTTACCGGGAGGTCGAATTTTAATGAACAAACGAAGAGAAATTCACCAGGAATTTCTAACAGGAGAGAGAGCTCTTTTTATGAGCGAAAATCTCGATATATATGATACGATTTTTGATGATGGAGAGTCACCGCTTAAGGAGAGCTGTAATATCATGTTAGACGGTTGTTTTTTTAGATGGAAATATCCGCTGTGGTATTGCAAGAATATCGAAGTAAAAAACAGTACATGGTTTGATATGGGACGTGCTGGAGTGTGGTACACAGACAATATTTCAGTTATCGACTCCATAGTAGAGGCACCGAAGAATTTCAGACGCTGCAACAGTCTTACCCTCAAAAATGTCACATTCCCAAATGCGCAGGAGACGCTTTGGAGTTGTGATAATGTAGAGATGGACAATGTATCTGCAAAAGGCGATTATTTTGGTATGAATACAAACAACCTTAAGATGAATAATTTCCAACTTGTCGGCAACTATTCATTTGACGGTTGTAAGAATGTTGAAGTACACAACTCAAAGCTTATCTCCAAGGATGCATTCTGGAACACAGACAATGTTACTGTATATGACTCATTTATCACAGGAGAGTACCTTGGTTGGAACGCAAAGAACCTTACACTTATAAACTGTACGATTGAGAGCCTTCAGGGGCTTTGCTATATCGATAATCTTGTGATGAAAAATTGCAAGCTTATCAATACAACTCTTGCATTTGAGTATTCTACGGTCGACGCAGACATATGCAGCAAGGTAGACAGCGTACTCAATCCTACAAGTGGAGTAATAAGAGCAAAAGAAATCGGCACGCTTACTATCGAAAAAGATAAAGTAGATCCGTCGAAAACAAAGATTATATGTGAGGAAAAATAAAAGCTATGTATGATTTTGATAAAGTGATCGACAGAAGAAACACAGGTTCGCTCAAATGGGATGTGGCAGAAAATGAGCTTCCGATGTGGGTTGCCGATATGGATTTTCAGACGGCACCGCAAATAATAGAGGCACTTTCAAAGCGCGTGGCTCACGGAGTGTTCGGATATTCCATTATTCCTGATGAGTGGAGTAAGAGCTATATGTCCTGGTGGAAGAGACGTCATGGTCTTGATATAGAAAAGGATAGTCTGATATTTTGCACAGGTGTTGTCCCGGCGATATCATCGACAGTCAGAAAGCTGACTACACCGGGTGAGAATGTACTTATTATGACACCTGTATACAATATATTTTTTAATTCAATATTTAATAATGGTGTAAAAGTCTTAGAGAGTCCTCTTGGATACGAAAATGGCAGATATTTTGTAGATTATGAAAGGCTTGAAAAAGATCTCTCAGATCCGCAGACAACGCTTATGATATTTTGCAATCCCCACAATCCATGTGGAATCATCTGGACAAAAGAAGAGATTGCAAAAATAGGTGCACTTTGCAAAAAGTACAATGTCACAGTTATATCAGATGAGATACACTGTGATATCACGGCACCGGGAAAGGCATATGTGCCGTTTGCTTCGGTATCAAAAGAGTGCGCCGATATCAGTATTACATGTATTGCACCGACTAAATGTTTCAATATTGCAGGGCTTCAGACCGCTGCGGTCATGATACCGAATAAATTTTTGCGTCATAAGGTATGGAGAGCATTAAATACCGATGAGGTAGCAGAACCAAATGCATTTGCAATCACGGCAGCAGTTGCCGCATTTACAGAAGGAGAGTCGTGGCTCGAGGAACTGTGCAGCTATCTGTGGGAAAATAGAAAATGTGTATGTGATTTTGTAGAAAAGGAACTGCCACAGATACATGTTGTAGATGGTGATGCCACATATCTGATGTGGCTTGACTGCAGCAGTCTGACTGATGATTCGCTTGCATTTACACAGATGATTCGAAGGAAAACGGGATTATATATTTCAGATGGTGCGGAGTATGGTGGTAATGGCCGATATTTTGTCAGATTGAATACCGCCTGCCCGAGAACTGTTTTAGAGGATGGACTAAAGAGGCTTAGGGATGCGATAAATGAAAAAAAAGACCGGTGATCAGCCGGTCTTTTTTGAACATTTATGGCATACAAATATCATGCATACGTGTTTGTTTCTGATTCGATAGTTAGTATATACTAACTTACATTAGTTGTCAACAACTACATGAAAAAAAGTTAAAAAATTATTATTTTGCAAAAATATGGCGCAAATTCCACAATATATGGTATAATAGGCGAAGCAACTGTAAAGTTACTAAGCAGTTACGAAATAAATACTCATGGGGGTAATGAAATGCGAAGCAATGAATCATCAGAAAATTATTTAGAGACTATACTTGTTCTTAGCCAGAAGCTTCCGGTGGTACGTGCTGTCGATATTGCCAATGAGCTGGGATTCAAGAAATCAAGTGTGAGTATAGCTATGAAGAACCTTAGAGAAAAGGAAAATATCACGGTTAGTGATGCAGGCTTTATTACACTGACAGAGTCAGGTAAGCAGATCGCAGAGATGATATACGAAAGGCATGAGCTTTTATCAGAATGTCTTGTCAAGCTCGGAGTAGACAAAGAGATCGCTTCAGAAGACGCATGCCGTATTGAGCATGTCATCAGTCCGGAAAGTTTTCAGGCAATTAAAGATCATGTACATAATTTTCAGCATAAAACAGAATAGCAGATGCAGGCATATAGTACGCAAAATGGGCTGGTGCAGATGCACCAGTCTTTTTGTTGTAATTTTTATAGATCACGTGCATGCAAGCTTGCAGTAGTATGAATTTTCATATATAATAAAAAGCTGGCAAATTGAGAAACTTTCTTAATAAAACAAGCTAAATAATAGGAAAAGGGTAAGGCAATGAAAAGAATTCTAACGTATCTTAAGGAGTATAAAAAAGAATGTATATGTGCTCCGCTTTTTAAGCTGCTCGAGGCTTCGTTTGAGCTTATAGTGCCTCTTGTAATGGCAGCAATCATTGACAGTGGTATAGCTGCCTCTGACCGACCATACATCTGGAAGATGGGCGGAGTGCTCGTGCTGCTTGCAGCAGTCGGACTGACAAGTTCGGTCACAGCGCAGTATTTTGCTGCAAAAGCAGCAGTAGGTTTTTCAACTAAGCTGCGCCATGTATTGTTTGAAAAGATCGAGTCGCTTTCGTTTTCTAAGATGGACACAGTCGGAACATCGACACTCATCACGAGAATGACCAGTGATATCAATCAGGTGCAGTCGGGAGTAAATCTAGTGTTAAGATTATTCCTTCGTTCACCGTTTATCGTATTCGGTGCAATGGTCATGGCATTTACGGTAAATGTCAGAGCAGCACTCGTATTCGTAGTTACCATACCACTGCTTTCAATAGTAGTATTTTCGGTCATGGTAGCAACGATCCCTCTCTACAAAAAAGTACAGAGCGGACTTGATACGGTACTCGGACACACAAGGGAAAACTTAGAGGGAACACGTGTCATCAGGGCTTTCAACAAACAGGAGGATGAGATTGAGGCATTTAACGCAGACAACACACTGCTTACATCCATGCAGCTTGTAGTAGGAAGGATATCGGCACTGACAAATCCACTTACATTTATCATTATAAATATAGCGACAATAGCTGTTATATTTGCTGGTGGAAAGCAGGTATTTGCAGGAATAATCACACAGGGTGAGGTAGTTGCGCTAGTAAATTATATGTCTCAGATCCTTGTTGAGCTGATAAAGCTTGCAAATCTTATCGTACAGGTGACAAAGGCTGTAGCCTGCGGTAACCGTATAGCAGATGTGCTTGATATACCATCAGAGTTTCCGGAGCAGAATCCACAGTATATCGATGCAAAGGCAGGTGTGCCTGAGGTAGAGTTCGACCATGTATGCATGACCTACGAGGGAGCATCAGAGGAGACTCTGACAGACATTAGCTTCAAAGTACAGAAAGGTCAGACTATCGGTATCATCGGAGGAACAGGATCAGGAAAGTCAAGTATTGTAAACCTTATTCCGCGTTTCTATGACGTATCAGGCGGTGCCATAAGGATAGAGGGCAATGATGTAAAAGATTATCCAACCGTACAGCTTCGCGATAAGATCGGTGTTGTAATGCAAAAAGCAGTGCTTTTTAAGGGCACGATAGCAGAAAACTTAAGCTGGGGCAAAAATGATGCCACAGAGGAAGAAATGTGGAAAGCTCTCGAGGTGGCACAGGCTACAGAGGTCGTAAAAGGCAAAGAGGGCGGATTAAACTATGAGATCGAGCAGGGCGGAAAGAACCTCTCAGGTGGACAGAAGCAGAGACTTACAATCGCAAGAGCTGTAGTAAAGAACCCTGACATACTCATACTTGATGACAGTGCATCAGCACTTGATTTTGCAACAGATGCAAAGCTTCGTGCGGCATTAAAGCAGATGCATGGAGACAAGACCATATTTATCGTATCGCAGCGTACATCATCTATCCAGTTCGCAGACAATATCGTTGTACTTGATGATGGACAGATGGTAGGCTTCGGCACTCATGATGAGCTGCTTAAGAGCTGTGAGACTTACAAAGAGATCTACGATTCACAGTTTAAAAAAGAGTCGGATATGACAGCAGGAAAGGAGGCATAAGATCATGGCAGAAAATATTAACACAAAGAAAAAAAGTAAGATGAGCACCATGATGAAGGTACTTGGATATATGAAAAGATATATTCCGGTGCTGATCCTTTCGTTGGCACTTTCAATAGTTACAGTTGCACTTACACTTTATTTCCCGATCCTTACAGGACGTGCGATCGACCTTATCATAGGAAAGGGAGAGGTGGATTTTGCAGGAATGAGAGGCATACTGACCAAAGCGGCAGTGATCGTTGTGATCGCGGCAGCAGCACAGTGGCTTACCAATATCTGCAACAACAAAATGACCTATAATATCGTAAGAGACATAAGACGTGATGCATTTTTAAATATCGAAAAAATGCCTCTTTCATATATCGACAGCCATTCACACGGTGACATGGTAAGCCGTATCATAGCTGATGTAGACACATTCTCAGAAGGACTTCTGATGGGATTTACACAGCTTTTTACAGGTGTTGCTACCATAGCAGGTACACTGATCTTCATGCTTACCATTGATGTAAAAATATCACTTATAGTAGTGCTTATCACACCGCTTTCACTGTTTGTGGCAAGCTTTATCACAAAAAAGACTTACTCTATGTTCCAGTTACAGACCAAAACAAGAGGTGAGCAGACTGCTCTCATAGATGAGATCGTCGGAAACCAGAAGGTAGTACAGGCATTCAGCCATGAGGATGAGGCACTTGAGCAGTTTGATGAGATAAACGACAGATTGCAGAAATGCTCACTGCGTGCTACATTTTTCTCAAGTCTTACAAATCCAAGCACTCGATTCGTAAACAGTATCGTGTATGCCGGTGTAGGTATATTCGGAGCTATGAGCGCGCTTGCAGGCGGTATCACGGTAGGACAGCTTTCATGCTTCCTGTCATATGCCAACCAGTACACAAAGCCGTTTAACGAGATCTCAGGCGTCATCACAGAGCTTCAGAACGCGCTAGCCTGTGCAGCACGTATCTTTGAGCTTATCGAGGAAGAGCAGGAGATACCTGACAGCGCAGATGCCGTAACACTCGAGCAGGCAGACGGCCGTGTTGATATAGAGGATGTATATTTCTCATATGTGCCTGACAAAAAGCTTATCGAGGACTTTAACCTCCACGTAGAGCCGGGACAGAGAGTAGCCATCGTAGGACCTACAGGCTGTGGAAAGACTACGATAATAAATCTGCTCATGCGATTTTATGATGTAAACAGCGGACAGATCAAGGTAAGCAGTCACGATATCAGGGAAATCACCCGCGAGAGCCTGCGAAGCAACTACGGAATGGTGCTTCAGGAGACCTGGCTTAAAAAAGGAACTATCAGGGAAAATATCATCATGGGTAAACCTGATGCTACAGACGAGGAGATCATCGCAGCAGCAAAGGCTTCACATGCACACAGCTTTATCAGACGTCTGCCGAAGGGCTACGATACGGTTATCGCTGAGGATGGCGGCAATTTGTCACAGGGACAGAAGCAGCTTCTCTGTATCACGCGTGTTATGCTGTGTCTGCCACCAATGCTGATCCTTGATGAGGCTACATCCTCTATCGATACCAGAACAGAGATCAAGATCCAGAAAGCTTTCCTTACAATGATGAAGGGCAGAACAAGCTTTATTGTAGCGCATCGTCTGTCCACTATCAGGGAGGCTGATATCATCCTTGTTATGAAAGATGGAAAGATCATCGAGCAGGGCAATCATGAGAGCCTGCTTGCGGCAAATGGATTTTATGCTAATCTGTATAATAGCCAGTTTGCGTAATGTTTTTGCATAGTTGTTGGCTGAGTCTACGGAAATGCCGCCTCCTACACCTCTTGGAACGCTAGTCCTTAGCCATTAAGAAAGCTGTAGGAATTATGCATTTAAATAGTTTAATTATGACGAAAACGGCTCTACGCGCCTTCCGTGGCGCGGCATCGCCTTGCCCCTGCATCCGTGCAGGGGCATTTCTGTATTATGAGCATAATTCAACAGCTTCTAAATGACTGCGTAAATCGCTTATCCAAGAGGTGTAGGAGGCGGCATTTCCTTACGCTGACAAAAATACTTGACACTTAAATATTACAAATGTAAGATGTAAGCGTATAGATGAAAACAATCAGCAGACTTTTGGAATTGATGTATCAAAGTATCAGGGTACGATAAGATGGGATGAGGTAGCAGTAGGCGGAATAGATTTTGCAATGATCCGTGTTGGCTATAGAACACAAAAACAGGTGAGATGTGCGTGGATGCAAATGCAAAGTACAATATGCAGGAGGCACAGAAAAAGGGTATAAAAGTTGGCGTATATTTTTTCTCGGCAGCGATAAATGAAGCAGAAGCTGTTGAAGAAGCAGACTGGGTGGCAGATTATATATCAAAATATCAGATTACATATCCGGTAGCTTTTGACTGCGAGGGCTTTACGGATTCCACCAGCAGACAATATGGGATGTCAGCAGATGCGAGAACAAAGGTCGTAGAGGCATTCTTGCAGGAGATATATGAAAAAGGTTATACACCTATGTTTTACGCAGCAATGTGTAAGTGCAGATCCGGAAGCAAACATGAATTTTACTGATGTAAATGAGACTGTCACTGCCAAGGAAAGCGTTAATCTGCGTGATATACCGGGTCAGGGAAGCGATAGCACAATTAAAGCTACATTAAATAATGGCGATACGGCAACACGAACAGGAATCAGTGACAGTGGATGGTCGCGTGTGGAGTATAATGGACAGACACTTTACTGTGTGACAAGCTATCTTTTGGTACAATAAGTTTATAACAGGAAAAAATTCCGGCACACAAAAGAAAGAGGTGCCGGAATTTTTTATTCATAATCTGAAAGTGCAGTGGAAGAAAAATTAGTAAAACTGACTGGATGAAAGGGTATAAATGGAACGGCTAAAAGCCCAAGCAGAAAACCCCACAGATTATGACATTACATAATAAAAAGCGTATCATAAAATCAGCCATGTTAATCACCATCTCTATCTGACCACTTAGACAGAAGAGAACGAAGTGTATCAATATCTGTTTTGGACAGATTACCGTTTTCTATAAATGCGGAAACCATAGCAGTAAGATCACCGTGATAAAAACGTTTTAGAAAAGAATTGCTTTCCTGATTGATATATTCATTTTCTTTTATTACCGGAGTATAAACAAAAACACGGCTCTGTTTTTTATAAGTGAGAGCACCCTTGGTTACAAGCCGTTTGATAAGTGTCTGAATAGTTTTTGGATTCCAGTTTGTAGTTTTAAGTAACCTCTCTGTTATTTCATTAGTATTGATTGGTGCATATTTCCATACTATTTTCATAACTTCAAATTCTGCTTCGGAAATTTGTGGTAATTCTTTCATTAAAACTCACCTTTTCATAAATCTTACGAATGTAATATATAGTATATATGGTATATTATGAGATGTCAATTTCTTCAATAAATATTGTGATCATTATCAGATAATCTAACTGTAGATAGTAGGGTGACATGAGTAATGTCTGAATACAAATATTCTATTGGAGGATAGGCAGCTAAGAAGATATAACTGCCTATTTATATAAATATTTTGTATGAACTATAAAGATGATTAATCCAAAGGAATATTATAATTGATTGAAATAGAAACAAAAATGAGTTATTCAAAAAGTAAGGGGAGGCTGCACAACACTTCAACAGCCCCAATGAAAGAAGCGCCACGCAGAAGCGATTAGCGAAGCTGCTTAGTCGGTGTAGAATTATGTCTATAAAACAGCAATGCCCCGGCATGGAAGCCGGGGCAAGGCGGTGCCGCGCCATGGAGGGCGCGTAAAGCCGTTTGCGTCATAATTAATCCGATTAAAACATAATTCGTACAGAGACTTGGCAGCGTAGCGCAAGCTCTGGGTGGTGTTTTTTCGGAAGGGGCGTAGAAACACTCCATAGCCTCCCCGTGGTATCAGCCAAGAAATATAAGCTGGAATTTTATTGCTCCTGCGCCTTATAAGAATACGCATTCGACATCTTCGCCGCATTATTCGTCAGCGTGACATCCTCCCTGTAATAAGCAACGACCGGAGTACCCTTATCAACCGCATTGAAAAGTGACTCTGCAAAAGCAGGCGGCACATTGATACATCCATGTGAGCCGGAAGTCTTGTATGTAGTGCCACCGAAAGAACTTCTCCAACTAGCATCATGAATACCTATATTGTATGCAAAAGGCATAAAATAGCTTACAGGTGATGAATACCCCTCACCGACGAGAGTGGCATCTCTTTGTTTGTATACTATCTTGTATACACCATCGACTGAGCCATTGTGGGTAGCGAGATTTCCAGATACGATGTCTGACTCCATTACAAGAGAACCGTCCTTGTAATACCACATGTGCTGCTTTGTATAGTCAATTTCTATATATGTATTGCCTATATCATCGGCACCGCGGTAAAGAGCTGTCTGCTCATAAACAGGTTCACGTTCTACTGGGGTTCCTCCCTCGAGATCCTCAAGGAGCTGTGCCTTTTCATTTTTCTTGCTGACTACCCATCCGTAGTCACCGCCACCGATCTCTATAGTATCACCGGAAGAGGTTTTGAAAGAACGCTTGCGTCCGTATGTGTTGTAGGTAGAAGCAAGATGCTGAACATATTTTGTTAATTTTTCATCATTGATAGTTACAGAACCGTCTTCTGAAATATCAAGCATATCGAGAATCTTGGCAGAATCAAGTTTCTCATCATAACCTTCTATATCATATGTAACTGTAGCAGCAGTATATTTGTCGAGAGCGGCTTTTTCAGAAGTAATAAGATCACTGTCTACGGTAATCGCAGGTGTTTCATAGCAACTATCACTAAGAGTAAGCTCTGGTGCTTCATTATCAAGGCTTGTTTTTACTTCAGAAAGAATCTGGTCATAAACAGGTTTATTACCTGGTTTTTCATTTACTACTGTATAGGTGCCATCGCTTATCTCTATGCGAGCATCCTCAGGATTTTCAATATAATCATCACTAAATATGTCAAGACTTTTTAATTGTTCTTCAAGTTTCGTATCATCATATTTGGATGATGCTTTTAGATCATAACTGTAAGATTTGAAAATGCTTGCAGGCCATGTGAAAGCATTCTGCGATTTGAGGATTTTTTCTTCATCACCGGTTGAGACATATTCATATGAAAAGTCAGGTCCTTTTAGTGAAAATGAATTGCCTTTTCGATCTGTTATTGTAAGCATGTAGTCGCGACTTAACTCTGTATTGCGCTTAACTGCCTGATCTGCGGTTTTTCCACCGTATTTTATGGCGTTTATCTTTGTATGACACAGATAGTGGCTGCTAAAATAGAATGCAAAACCAAGATAAACAGCTAAGAGCAGAGCAAAAACAGCTGCACATGCTATTAATACTTTTTTCTTCATGGTAAGTTAAACCTCCTGATGTTAAGTATTACTGCAGACTGCACAATAAAATGTCTAGCAGTTTTTGTAAAGATGGGACACATCCATGTAGTCAGGGAGACCGTTTTTGTATGAGACAGGTACTTCTCCTTGGATCAGAGGGGTAAGATATTCGATCAGAGGAGCACAGATATCGTTTCCTTCCTCGTTTATCCATTCTCTTGGCACTGATCGGGCTTCGTTTGCTATATCCTTTATAGCAGAGTAGGTATACTCTACAGTGTAAGGATCGTTTGAGGTACGCTTTAAGCATACCATAGAGGCTGTTATGCCGGCTGAGGCAAGCTCTACACCCTTTTGTCCCTGTGCAAAGGATTCCTCGATATCTGTAAGGGAAGCAAGGTGTGAGGCGCATCTTTGGAGTACGTTGATCTCAACAGAGCGCACTTTTACACCGATATTTTCTTTTACGATGAACTCGAGGGCTTTTCCTGCACCGCTTAACTGCTGATGACCGAACTGGTCTGCAACAGACTCTGATGATGTAATGTATGAGCCATCTGCGTCATGTATGCCCTCTGAAACTGCAACAATTACATTGTTTGTGGTTGTAAGGGCTTTTTTGATGTCAGAGATAAATTTATCCTTGTCGAAATCCACCTCCGGCAGATATATAAACTGTGGAGCTGTGTTGTATCCGTTTCGCGCGAGTGCTGCGGCTGCGGTAAGCCAGCCTGCGTCACGTCCCATGATCTCCACGATAGTTACGCTTTTTACGGCATAGATAAATGTGTCATGAGCGATCTCGAGCATGCTTGAAGCGATATATTTGGCGGCTGAGCCAAAGCCCGGTGTGTGGTCAGTCATGCAAAGATCATTGTCGATAGTTTTTGGGATACCGATAATTTTGACAGGACTGTTGATTTTTTTCGCGTAATCGGATAACTTTAATACAGTGTCCATGGAATCATTTCCACCTATATAAAAGAAAGCTTTGATACCAAGCTTGTCGAACTGGTGGAAGATGAACACATATGGTGAATCGTCATCTTTGTAATCAGGGAGTTTGTGTCTGCAAGAGCCAAGGTACATCGCAGGTGTGGTCTTTAGCTTCTGCAGGTTTTCCTCATCTGAAAAAATATCTGTGAGATTGAGATAATTTTCATTTAAGATACCAAGGATTCCGTTTATGGAACCATAGCAGATATCGTATTCGGATGAATTCATGACACCCGAGATAACACCGGCTAAGCTGGCGTTTATTGCAACGGTTGGGCCGCCCGACTGGGCGACGATACAATTTGACTGATTCATTATTTTCTCCTTAATATACAAACTAGTAATAAACAGTATAGATTTTAGTATTAAACCTATTAATTATCAAGGGAAAAACATGAAAAATACAAACATAAGTACAAATATATATAAAAAATGTGTCCTTTGCCCTAGAACATGCAATATAAATAGAGCAGACGGCAAAACAGGTGCATGTGGTGTAAATTCAAATATAAAAGTGGCAAGAGCAGCACTGCATTACTGGGAAGAACCGTGCATATCAGGGAAAAAAGGTTCTGGTGCGATATTTTTTTCCGGATGCAGCCTTCACTGCGTATTCTGCCAGAACAGGGATATCTCGGATGGCAAAGGGGGAAAAGAGATAAGCCGTCAGAGGCTTTTGGATATATTTTTTGAGCTGAAGGAAAAAGGCGCGAATAATATAAATCTTGTAACCCCGGGGCAATACATACCGGATATAGTATGGGCTGTAGAAAATGCAAGGGCAGCCGGCTTTGATCTGCCTATTGTATACAATACAAGTAGCTATGAGAATGTGGAAAGCCTTAAAATGCTTGAGGGTATAGTGGATATATATCTGCCTGATTTTAAATATATGGACAGTACTCTATCAGAAAAATACTCAAAAGCTGCAGATTATCCAAAGGTGGCGATGGCTGCGATAGAGGAGATGGTGTGCCAGCAGCCAGGCACTGTATTTGACGAGGATACAGGTCTTATAAAGAAGGGAGTTATCGTGAGACAGCTTTTGCTGCCAGGACATGTAAATGACGCAAAGAATATTCTGACATATCTGCATGAGCGCTATAAAGATCGCATCTATATAAGTATGATGAGCCAGTTTACCCCGTTTGGACTGGAAAAATATCCAAAGATCAACCGTAGGGTGACAAAGCGTGAGTATGAAAGATACATCGATCACGCTATAGAGCTTGGAGTGGAAAATGCCTTTATACAGAAAGGGGATGTGGCCAAGGATAGCTTTATCCCGGCATTCGACTGTGAGGGTGTTTAGAACGATTTATCTGGTTAATAAAAGTTATCGCCTGGACTGGATTTTAAACACGTAGTGTAGTACTATGGTTATGTATTATAGTTATTCATTATAGATGGTATTAGTCAAATGAAGAGGAGAATGAGTAAGACATGAGATACCCACAATTTTTAAAAGAAAATGGAAAAATAGGTTTTGTCGCGCCTTCAATGGGCTGCACAACAGAGCCTTATAAAAGTGCATTTGACAATGCAATAAAGAAATTTAATGCGATGGGATATGAAACAGTAGAGGGGCCTAACTGCCGTTGTGATAACGGTATCGGAATAAGTAATATACCACAGAAATGTGGGCAGGAGCTTAATGACAGCTATGCCTCATTAGACAGTGATGTGCTGATATCATGCGGTGGTGGAGAACTTATGTGTGAGGCCGTGCCATATATCGATTTTGAAAGAATAAAAAAGGCACAGCCAAAGTGGTATATGGGTTATTCGGATAATACGAATTTTACTTTTCTTTCGGCAACGATTGCAGACACAGCCAGCATATATGGACCGTGTGCAGGGACATTTGGCATGGAAAAATGGCATGAGTCGGTTTCTGATGCGTTTGACCTGCTCTGTGGTAAAAAAACATCATTTACCAATTATAAAAAATGGGAGATTGAGTCCATAAAGGATGAGAATGCTCCCTTTGTCGGCTATAATCTGACAGAAGAGTCCTGTATCAGTTCTATACCGGCAGTTTTAAAGAAAAATGAACCGATAACATTAAGCGGCAGACTGATAGGCGGCTGTATGGACTGCCTTGTCAATCTTTGCGGTACAGACTTTGACCATGTGACAGAATTTACAGATAAATATAAAAATGATGGAATTATATGGTTTTTGGAGGCATGTGACCTTAATGTCATGGGTATGAGACGAGCAATCTGGCAGATGAAAAACGCAGGCTGGTTTTCTTATGTAAAAGGCTTTCTTATCGGACGTCCATTGCATTTTGGAGAGGAAATGTTTGGAATAGAACACAAAGAGGCATTGTCAGCACTACTTAAAGAGTACAATGTTCCTATCATAATGGATCTTGATATCGGACATTTGTCTCCGATGATCCCTGTAGTATGTGGCAGCATGGCGGATGTTAATTTTGATGGAAGTAAATTTTCTGTCGAGTATAGAATGGTATAGTAGATAAGGAGACTAAAAATGAGTAAAATAAAAAATAAAGCAAAAAGCATAGTCTGCACAGTACTTGCAGCAAGTATGCTATTTACGGCAAACCCGGTAGTTTTCGCAAGTGACACGCAGACTACACAGACTACGGAATCAAATAGCAGCAGTACAGCTGGTTCAGAGGCAAATGACAAGGTTGTAATTGATGAAAATGATAAGCCATATCTTTGTCTTGGAGCAGATCTGACACCGGAACAGCGTTCAAAGGTACTTGGATTTATGGGAATAGAGCTTACTGATTTTGACAAATATGATGTGGTTTATGTAAATAATGATGAGGAACACAAATATCTCGATTCATATATCAGCTCAAGCGAGATCGGAACTAGATCGCTTTCTTCCGTACTTATCACAAAAGATGACAAAGGCGCAGGACTTAGCATATCTACCCACAATATCAATTACTGTACCGTAGGAATGTACAAAAATGCACTTGCCACCGCAGGTATCACAGATGCAAAGATCATAGTAGCCGGTCCATCACCTATTTCCGGTACAGCTGCTCTTGTTGGTACGTTCAAGGCATATGAGGAGATGACGGGCAAGACGTTAAAAGATGATGTTGTTGATGCATCTCTTGATGAGCTTGTCACTACAGGAGAATTAAATGACAGTATTGATGGAAACTCGCAGGATGTTGAGGCAATGATCGCTGATCTTAAACAGCAGCTTGCGGATGGCAAACTTGACACAGAAGATCAGATCAAAGAGGCGATAAAGGAAGCTGCAAAGGATTATGATCTAAAGCTTTCAGATGATGATATAGCAAAGCTTACATCTTTACTTATGAAATTAAAGGATGCAGATATTGACTGGGATTCAGTTGTAAGTCAGGCATCTGACTGGGCATCGAAGCTTGGTGATAAGATAAATGATCCGGGATTCTGGCAGAAAGTCGGAGATTTCTTCTCTGAATTGTGGGATAAAATTAAATCAATATTCAGCTAGCTCAAACTGTTCACAGAAATATGTTATAAAAAAATAGAATAATTCCATAATTTGCGTTGATACTAAGGTAATATTCTATTATAATTGTATGGATAATGGTTTGATATAAGAAGACAGATATATCAGATAAACATTGTATACATACAGAAAGATGGGATTAAATGATTAAAATAAACAAGTTTCTGGCGGTGTCAGCGGTCACGCTTTCGCTTGTGGCATGTGATATTGCTCCATATAGCAGTATGACTGTATATGCAGATCAGGCTGCAAAGGTAATCTGTGATGAAAGATATTGGGTGGCAGCAAGAAGCGGACCTGGAACCGACTATGAATTGGAACATAAGCTTTCAAATGGTAAGGATATTACCATATTGGAAGAGACAAAAGGTACAGATGGCAAGACTTGGTACAAAGTAAAATACAATCTTGCGGCAAATAACGAGGAATGCATCAGCTATATCAGATCAGATTTTGTATCTGCTGCTGGGGATTCCACTGACGGGCAGAACTCAGCTGATGGCAGTACAGCAAACAATGACAATGCAATAGCCGTTTATGCGTCAAATGGAGCATATGCAACAGGTTCCATTACAGGAGGCAATGTATATGTCAGAGATGCAGCTGGCACGAGCGGAACAACAAAGGTTGTTTCATTAAACTGGGGACATACCGTCGATATAATCGGTGAGACGAGAGTAAATGGTGTAGTCTGGTACAATGTATCAGGGACATTAAATGGCAAGAGTTTTACAGGATGGACTATCAGTACATATTTAAAAGTTACATACAACAACAGCACAGACAATTCTGACTACGCTGCGACACTTAAAAATGCAGGTTTTCCGGACAGCTATATAGCCAATCTTACTGCTCTTCACAACAAATATCCAAACTGGACATTTGAGGCGGTAAATACAGGTCTTGACTGGAATACTGCAGTTGCAAATGAGAGCATCAATGGTCTTAATCTTGTTTCAAAATCTGCAGATGCTGCCAAGAAATCAACAGCATCAGGTGCATATAACTGGAGCACCAATAAATGGACTGAGTATGAGCCGGGATGGGTGTCTGCAAGTAGCGAATATATAGCATATCTTATGGATCCGAGAAACTTTTTGGATGATACCAATATCTTCCAGTTCCAGAGTCTTGCCTATAGCTCAAATGAGAATGTTTCAGGGGTGCAGTCGATAATAAGTGGCACATTTATGGAAGGAACCAAGAGCTATTCAAACAATGGTGAGTCAGTAAATTATGCCAATACATTTATAGATGTTGCAAAAAGCAGCGGTGTAAGTGCATACCATCTAGCTTCAAGAGTAAAGCAGGAACAGGGTACAAAAGGCACAAGTCCGCTTATTTCGGGAACATATTCAGGTTATGAGGGATATTATAATTTTTTCAACTTTAACGCGACCGGAAGCACAAAGGCACTTATATACCAGAACGGACTTAAATATGCCAAGAGCCAGGGTTGGAATACCCGTGTAAAGTCAATAAGTGGTGGAGCGGTAAAAATAGGCGCCAATTATATCAATAAAGGACAGAATACTCTTTATTTTGAAAAGTTTAATGTTGTAAATACAAGCTCACTTTATTTCCATCAGTATATGGGCAATGTCACAGCTGCCCTTACAGAGGGACAGAGTGTTGCGAAGGGATATTCTGATAAAAATCAGGCATTCACATTCAAGATTCCTGTATACAACAATATGCCTTCATCAGCGGTAAGTTTTAGTAAAGCAGGAGATACCAATAACTATCTTCAGTCATTGTTGATAAGTGGTATTTCCCTTACACCTGTATTTAATGGTGCGACAACAAGCTATTCGGCTGTAGTATCTAATTCTATCAGCTCAATAAGTGTTTCTGCGGCAGCAGTATCAGAAAGCAGTACTGTATCAGGAACAGGAAGCTATTCTCTTGCAGTCGGCAGCAACACGATAAAGATCAACTGTAAGTCGCAGAGTGGTGATACACGTACCTATACTATCACAGTATCAAGACAGGCTGCTGCGGCAGATAACGGAAACAACAATAATAATACAAACACGGATGTAAATATTTCCTCATCATCATACAAGATAGGCACCTACATTACAGGTGTGGCACCTGATACATCTGCATCAACATTCCTTAAAAATATTTCAGTATCGGCGTCTGGCTCTGTTAAGTTATTAACAGGTGGAGGATCAGAGAATACAGGAAAAGTCGGAACGGGAAACAAAGTGGCTGTATATGATGCTACGGGCAATTTAAAAAAGACATACGAAGTTGTTATATATGGTGATGTAAATGGCGATGGAGCTATCAACGCACTTGATATGATAAAACTAAACCGTCATATTCTTGGAAAAGGAACACTTTCTGGCAGTTATCTGCAGGCAGCAGATGCCAACAGGAAAAACGATGGTGCAAATGCGCTAGATATGATTATTATGAACAGACATATCTTAGGAAAAACAAAGATATCACAGGATTAGAAAACGTGAGGAAAAAGATGAAAAAAATATTTGGATATATACTATCGCTTGCGATGCTAATAATGCTCGTTGTCGGACCGGCTGAACATGTATACGCGCAGGGATTAGGACTTAGCGTAAGCTCAAGCTCCGTGAATGTTGGAAAAAGCGTAACTGTAACGGTATCCATGCCGTCAGGATATTTTGGAACGGTAGTTGTCACAAGTTCCGATGATGGAGTGCTCTCAAATGGTGGTGATGGGGTATGCAATATAGGTGATGCTGCATCCTACCCAACATCTCAGTCTTTTACATTTACTGCAAAAGGTGCCGGAACCTGTACTATCAAGGCATATTGTACAGTGGTAGGTGACGCAGATGGAAATGATGCCGGTGGTGCTATCTCCGGATCAAGCACTACAGTTACTGTTTCGAGCGGTTCATCAGATAATAGCGGAAGTGGCAGCAAAAGCGATAGTAATAATACTGACAGTAGCAGTAATGAAAGTAACACAGATAAATCAGATGATGAAGATAAAGAACCAGAAAAATCATCGGATTCTTCTCTTAGTTCATTGATCATCTCAGCAGGTTCGCTTTCACCGGAATTTGCAGCAGGCACAAAGGATTACACTACAACAGTAGACTATAGCGTAAGCAGTCTTGCAGTTACAGCTACACCTACCAACTCAAAGGCGACAGTTACATCTGTCACCGGAAATGATTCTCTTGAGGTGGGTGAGAATACAGTAAGGATTGTTGTTACAGCAGAAAATGGTTCTACGAGTACCTACAATATCGTTGTTACACGTAGATCAGAAGATGATCCTGAAAACACAGATCAACAGGAAAACTGGAAAAAGTTTGATATAAGTGGTACAGAGTGGACCATGATAAATGACATCCCGGAAGATGTTGTACCAGAGGGATTTGAACATTCAAAGACAGTTATAGACGGACTTGAGTATAACACACTTCATTCTACATTTGGCGATATCACACTCATTTATATGCAGTCTGATAGTGGAAATAGCATGTTTGTGTATGATGTGGCTCAGAATGCGGCATATGATTATGTAAGGATAAACTCGGAGTATCATTTTATTGTTGTACTTCTGGCAAATGTGGATGATGTGCCAGAGGGATATAATGAAGTTTCCCTTTCAATAGAGGGAAAAGGTATTGTGACTGCATATCAGTCAAAAGATGAGAATACAGATAAAGATTTTTATCTTGTATATGCCATGAATGATCAGGGAGAATGTGGCTGGTATACATATGACAATGTGGATGGAACCTACATAAGAACTGATCTGACTGCATCTACCGTAGCACAGGAAGAAAATGACATTGAAAAGAATGAACTTATTCAGGGCGTGGAGAATAAGTATCTTGCAGTGGCAGCAGCTCTTGTGATAATAATCATCATTTTAATCATAATACTTATAGTTACAAATGCCAGAAAAAAGGATAAAGGCCTAGAAGATGAAAATTATGAGGATGAAGATTGCGATGAAAACGAAGAGTTAAACGAGGATGAAGACATTGCAACAGTTGATTCTGATGATGAATATGGCGCGGTAGATTCTAAGCCGGATGAGGCAGATGGCAGCGAAGTAGAAGATTGCGAAGAAGAAAATTATCCAGAAGATGATCAGAATGATGCCGAAGTTGACACTGTGGAACCTGTTATAAGACGAACTGTAGAAATCAAAAGTGTTGAAGAAACCATGGAACTAAAACTTCAGGAGGCAATCGATGAATTTTCACAGAAGGATGGAAGTGAAGAACGTGTAGATGACGTTGAAAATTCAGAAAAATCAGCGTCTGATGAAGATGATAATGATCTTGAAATCATTGATCTAAACTAATTTAAAATGAGTTTTACAACAAAATGCAATTAATAATATAACCGGAGGAATTGACTTGAAACCATATACAGCTAAAGCTAAAAAAGCAATAGATTTGGCTGCTCGTATATCTAAAAAAATGAATTACAACTATGTGGGAACCGAGCACATACTGGCAGGACTCATAAAAGAGGGCACCGGTGTGGCTGCTGAGGTTCTTACGGCTGCAAACGTAGAGTACGACAAGCTTATAAAAATGATAGAGGATCTCATCTCACTCGGAAAAGATGTCGAGGTGCTCGATCGTGATGGCAATTCTCCAAGGACACAGAAAGTTCTTGAGAGGGCACAGGAAGAAGCTGATAAATATCAGTGTGATGAGGTGGGCACAGAGCATATACTGCTTGCGATTCTATCGCAGGGAGACTGTGCAGCAGCAAGACTTCTAAACACATTGGGAGTAAATGGGCAGAAACTGTGCATTGATATCCTCATGGCAATGGGCGAGGACCCTTCCCAATATAGGGAACAGATGCAAAAAAATCGTAACTCCTATGGATCTGCGACACCTACACTCGATCAGTATTCGCGTGATCTGACAGAAATGGCAGATGCAGGGCTGCTTGATCCTGTGATTGGCAGAAAAAGAGAGACAGAGCGTGTGATACAAATACTTTGTCGGCGCGGTAAAAATAATCCATGTCTTATCGGAGAACCAGGAGTTGGAAAAACAGCCATAGTAGAGGGCCTTGCGCAGGATATCGTTAGCGGAAATGTGCCTGATATCTTACTGGATAAGAGACTTTTGTCTCTTGATATGTCAGGGCTCGTTGCAAAATCCAAATACCGTGGTGAGTTCGAGGAACGCATCAAAAAGGTAATAAGTGAGGTTTCAGAGGCTAAGAATGTACTTCTTTTCATAGATGAGATTCACACAATAATAGGAGCGGGCGGAGCTGAAGGCTCACTTGATGCCTCAAATATTTTAAAACCTGCACTTGCCAGAGGACAGGTGCAGGTGATAGGTGCCACAACTATCGAGGAATACCGCAAATATGTGGAAAAAGATGCGGCACTTGAGAGACGTTTTCAGCCTGTTACGGTTGAAGAACCAGGCATTGAAGAATCAATAGAGATACTTTCGGGTTTGAAGCCTCTTTATGAGAAACACCACAATGTGATCATTGACGAAGAGGCTGTAAAGGCAGCTGTAAATCTCTCGGCAAGATATATAAGTGACAGATTTTTACCAGACAAGGCGATAGACCTGATGGACGAGGCGGCTGCCAGACTGCGCCTTAAAAGCCTTACCTCATCTGATGAGCTTTTAGAACTTAAAAGTGAGATAATAGATGTTCAGGAGCAGGTTGAAAAGGCGTTGCAGGACGGTGACATAGATGGAGCCAGAACTTTGATGGAGGCGAAAGAGTCACTTGAGGATAAACAGCAGAAGCTCATCAAAAAATCTCACCGAACAGGCAAAAGAAATATGCCAGTAGTGGGCGAAAATGAGATAGCGGATGTGGTTTCCAGCTGGACAAAGATACCTGTAAACAAGCTGACAGAGAGCGAGGCGGGACGTCTTGCCAAGCTTGAGGCTACCCTTCACAAGCGTGTTATCGGACAGGAAGAGGCTGTATCGGCAGTCGCAAAGGCTGTAAGACGTGGCCGTGTGGGACTAAAAGATCCTAAAAAGCCTATAGGTTCATTCCTGTTTTTAGGACCTACAGGTGTAGGAAAAACAGAGGTTTCAAAGGCACTCGCAGAGGCAGTATTTGGCAAGGAAGATGCCATGATACGCGTTGATATGTCAGAGTATATGGAAAAGCACAGCGTATCAAAGATGATAGGATCACCACCGGGATATGTCGGACATGAGGATGGCGGACAGCTCAGTGAGAAGGTCAGACGCAATCCGTTTTCCGTAATACTTTTTGATGAGATAGAAAAAGCTCATCCTGATGTGTTCAATATACTTTTGCAGGTGCTTGATGATGGAAGGATCACTGACTCACAGGGACGTACAGTGGATTTTAAAAATACCATAATCATCATGACCTCAAATGCAGGAGCTTCGTCTATTATAGAGCCGAAACGCCTTGGATTTGGTGCCGGTGAGGATGAAAAGCAGGATCATGAGCGCATGAAGAACAGCGTTATGGAGGAAGTGCGTCGTATTTTCAAGCCTGAATTCCTTAACCGAATAGATGAAACTATCGTGTTCCGCGCACTTAACAAGGATGATATGAAGCATATCGTGACTATTCTGGTAAAAGAGCTGCAGCATAGATGCAAGGAACAGCTCGATATAGACCTAACTGTCCGAGACTCGGCAAAATCGTTTATCGTAGACAAGGCATATGACAGAAAATACGGTGCGAGACCGCTCAAACGTAAACTCCAGGAGGAGATAGAGGATCGCATGTCTGAGGACATCATAAACGGAAAAATAAAACATGGAGATAAGGTAATTATTTCTACGAAAAACAAACAAATTTCATTGACTGTTGAGTAAAAAAAGACTTATAATTGACATATAAAAATTATTCATTACAGTGATATGCGATAACGCATGTTTTGTATGAAAACGTTATAAAAATATAGCTACGGGAGGATAAAAATGGCTGCAATAAGTGAATTAATCCGCACAGAGGAGAATGGAAAGCTCAGCTTCGGAGATTATACATTAGCTGCTAAGGCAAAACTCGATAATTATGAGAAGGACGGAGATATCTACAAGGTAAAAACCTTTAAAGAGATCACAAAGCTCGAGAAGAACGGACTTTTCGTATACGAGTCAGTTCCGGGAACAGCAGTTATGGATTTCGAGGAGACTGCGGACACAGTAAGCTTTACAGTTGAAGGACCTGAGGATGCACAGATCACTCTTGGATTAGAGGAAGAGACAGAGTACGAGATCGATATAGCTGGAGCAGTAGCGGGTACCATGAAGACAAATCTTGGCGGAAAATTAAGCCTTAGTGTTGAGCTTGAGGGTGTTGATTCTATAGATATCAAAGTATCAAGAAAATAATGATTTTTATTAAGCCCGGTGTAAAAGCCGGGCTTATTTTTAAGACAGGAGACAAAAGCATAATGGCAAAAACAAAGACATCTGTATTTTTCTGTCAGGAATGTGGTTATGAATCGGCAAAATGGATGGGGCAGTGCCCGGCATGCAAGGAATGGAACACATTCGTAGAGGAAAGAATAGATATAAAATCTGTAAGCTCTTCGGGCAAAGTTCGGAAAGCGGCTAATGATGTAAAGGCAGTACCTCTTTCTGCGGTAAAATCATCACAGGAGGAACGTGTTGCAACAGGCATGGATGAGTTTGACAGAGTGCTCGGAGGGGGAATAGTAAGAGGCTCGCTCGTGCTCGTGGGAGGAGATCCGGGAATAGGCAAATCTACGCTGTTGTTACAGATGTGCAGACTCCTTTCACAAAAGAATGTACCGGTGCTGTATGTATCGGGTGAGGAATCACTGCACCAGATAAAAATGAGGGCGATAAGACTTGGAGAGTTTACTGATTCGTTAGAACTTTTATGTGAGACAAATCTGGATATCGCAAAGGAAGTGATTTCGCGCAAAAAACCGGAAGTTGTAGTTATCGATTCGATACAGACCATGTATAATGAAGAGATTTCATCGGCTCCGGGCAGTGTTTCACAGGTCAGGGAGACTACAGGAGTGCTCATGCAGCTTGCAAAGACACTCGGCATATCTATATTTATAGTAGGACATGTGACAAAGGACGGTGCCGTTGCAGGACCGAGGACACTTGAGCATATGGTAGATACCGTGCTTTACTTCGAGGGTGACCGATATGAGTCCTACAGGATATTGCGAGGCGTAAAAAACAGATTTGGTTCCACAAATGAGATCGGTGTCTTTGAAATGAAAACAGAGGGACTTGTGGAGGTGGAAAATCCGTCTGAGTATATGTTAAGCGGTAAACCTAAGGGAGCATCTGGCTCTATAGTTACATGCTCACTGGAGGGCAGCAGACCGATACTGCTTGAGATACAGGCACTTGTATGTCACAGTTTTTTTAACAATCCGAGAAGAACAGCAAACGGAACTGACTATAATAAAGTAAATCTGCTCATGGCGGTTCTTGAGAAAAGAGCAAACATGTCTCTTTCGGACTGCGATGCATATGTGAATATTGCAGGCGGTATCAGAATGAATGAGCCGGCAATAGATCTTGGAATAGTACTCGCCATAGCTTCCAGCAAAAAGGATATTATAGTAAGTGACGATACTATATGCTTTGGTGAGGTAGGACTCAGTGGTGAAGTGCGAGGTGTGACCATGTCGGGGCCAAGAGTAGCTGAGGCAAAGAAACTTGGCTTTAAAAAATGTATCCTTCCAAAGGTATGCCTGACGGGTGCATCACATATAAAAGGTATTGAACTGATAGGTGTGTCCAATATAAAAGAAGCGATAGATGCTATAAGATAAATTGTTTACAAAAATCAGATAATTTAGAAAACTTAGGCTCGCGGGTGGAGTTTTACGTCTTTTGTTAAATGTGCGATTTTGCATTGACATTAACAGGGGCAGGTGTTATTATATCAAAGCTGACTCGTGAGCCACATTGATTTGGAGAGCTCCGGACTGGTGAATAAAAAAAGTTCTTGACAAACACATAACAGTTTGATAGAATAAACAAGCTGTCGCAAGACAGAAGCTCACAAAGAGCTAAACAAAAATAAAAAAGTTCTT
>CAVICC010000018.1:0-44499 GCA_963641405.1 bacterium
TACTTTTTCTTACGAAATATGCGGTACCGCATATTTCTGTACTGAATAGTTACAGATATCATATAAAAACAGGACTTTAAGATCGATAAGATCTAAAGTCCTGTTTTTTAGAATTTAATTTATTCTATTTACTTGGATGATTTTTTACTCTTTGCTTTTTTGGCTGTCTCATCAAGATGATATTTCTCCTGATACATAGTAAACTGTCCTATGAATGCAGGTTCCTGTCCATCTTTTAGTTCGTTGAGATAATCATGTGTCTCAAATGATGAGTTGTTTGTCTGGATCAGGCATACAGCGATGTTTGAACAGTGGTCTGATGCTCTCTCGCAGTTTGTAATGTAATCTGTAAGAAAAACTCCAAGGCGACTGTCACATTTGCCTTTCTGCAGACGATCGACATGATGATTTCTGATTTCCTTAGTCAGATCATCGATAACCTGCTCGAGTGGCTCAACTTTTACAGCTTCTGACTCGTTATTCTTGCTGAAGGCATCTACTGTCAGGGACAGTATCTCACGAAGCGCATCGTTTAATACAGTAAGCTCTTTGCGTGCTGGCTTTGAAAATTCAAGACTTCCCTCAGATATCTGTTTTGCAAGCTTTGCCATATTTATGGCATGATCTCCGATACGCTCAAAATCGTTGATCGCATGAAGCATCTTGGAGATCTCATTGCTTCCATCTTCTGAGATATCTTTTCCGGACAGATGGATAAGGAATGTATCGAGCTGATCTTCTAGATAATCAAGTCTTTGTTCCATAACCTCGATCTCATCAAATTTTTCATTTGAATAATTATCAAAAAGATCAAGAGCGCTGTTGAAGCTGTTTTTTGCAAGTTCTGCCATTTCGTTTGTCTTCTCAAGACATTCCTGAATAGCAAGACCAGGAGAAAGTAAAAGTCTCTCATCGAGGACAACCTGCCCATTTGATGTATCAACAGTGATAAGCTTCTTGGCAATCATGACAAGCATATTGCTAAATGGAAGCAATACGATAGTTGTTAAAACATTAAATACTGAGTGGAATGCAGCTATCATAACAGGGGTAATGCTCTCGTCAAATACAACAAGACCAATTGCATACCGAAGTACAGAGTAGATCACGAGTCCTATCAGAGTACCTATCAGGTTGAAGCTGATATGGATGACAGATACACGCTTGGCATTCTTATTTACACCGATAGATGAAAGTAGTGCTGTCACACATGTACCGATGTTTTGTCCCATGATGATAGGAATAGCCATTCCGTATGAGATGGTACCTGTCATGGCAAGTGCCTGCAATACACCGACTGAGGCTGCTGATGACTGAATGATTCCGGTAAATACTGCACCGATAAGCACTCCGAGGAATGGATTATTGAATGTAGTAAGCATTCCGGTAAATTCAGGCATATCTGCCAGTGGTGAAACTGCTCCACTCATAAGCTGCATACCGTACATGAGCACGGCAAATCCGGCCATGATGACACCGATGTCTTTGCGCTTTTCCTTTTTACTTCCCATGATCATAATCACACCGATAAGGGCGATGACAGGAGAGAAGTTTTCAGGTTTCAGCATAGATATGAAGAGATTATCACTCTCTATACCTGAAAGACTAAGTATCCATGCGGTGAGTGTGGTTCCGATATTGGACCCCATAATGACACCAACAGTCTGGGCAAGTTCCATGATGCCGGAGTTTACGAGTCCGACAAGCATAACAGTAAGTGCGGATGATGATTGGATAGCAATAGTGATCACTGCTCCAAAAAACAAGCTTTTTAAAGGATTTGAGGTCATCTCTTTAAGGATTTTCTGTAGATTACCTCCTGCAAGCTTTTCCAGACTGCCTGACATTACATGCATTCCAAAAAGGAAAAAGGCAAGTCCTCCGCATAACTGCAATATAGAGTAAATATTCATGTTTACCTCCGTTTGTAAAATAATTTGCTTTACTATTTGCTCCAGTTATACATATTTAGTTTACACAAAACACATAAAGCATAACATAGATTTTACATTTCTTCAATATAAATATATGTTCGATGAAATTGCTGAAAACTTTCGAAAATTTTTATATATTTTCGTTTTCTTTTGTTTACTTTTTGAAAGAAACGTTGTAAAATAAAGAAAAAATAGGTGGAGGTATATTATGTTAGACGCAAAACAGACTATCGAGAACGGTAAAGCTGTACTCGGAATAGAATTTGGTTCTACAAGGATCAAGGCGGTACTTATAGGAGAAGATCATACGCCTATAGCTACAGGTGCTCATGACTGGGAAAATCAGCTTGTAGATGGTATATGGACATACAGCCTTGAAATGATATGGGAAGGCATCCAGGACTGCTACACAAAGATGACTGAGGACGTAAGGGATAAGTACGGGGTTACTATCACAAAGCTTGCTGCGATCGGTATTTCGGGAATGATGCACGGATATCTTCCATTTGATAAAGAGGATAATCTGCTCGTACCATTTCGTACCTGGAGAAATACAATAACAGGCGAGGCAGCAGCAGAGCTTACAGAGGTGCTCGGATTCAATATACCACAGAGATGGAGCATCGCACATTTGTATCAGGCTATACTCAATAAAGAAGAACATGTATCAAAGATAGATTACTTTACTACTCTTGCAGGCTATATTCACTGGCAGCTTACAGGCGAAAAGGTCATGGGAGTAGGTGAGGCATCCGGAATGTTTCCTATCGACTCACAGACCGGAGATTATGATGCAGCAATGCTCGACAAATTTGCAGAGCTTCCAAAAGTAAAAGAGTATCCATGGAATATAAAAGATATTCTTCCAAAAGTACTCGTGGCAGGAGAGAATGCAGGTACACTTACAGCAGAGGGAGCTAAAAAGCTTGATGTAAGTGGAAAACTCGAGAGTGGTATACCACTTGCCCCACCAGAGGGAGATGCAGGAACAGGAATGGTAGCTACAAATTCAGTTGCAGTTCGCACAGGAAACGTATCGGCAGGAACATCTGTATTTGCCATGGTAGTACTGGAAAATGCATTAAAAGCTGTACATGAGGAGCTTGACATGGTCACAACACCATCAGGAGATGCCGTTGCCATGGTACACTGCAACAACTGTACATCAGACCTTAATGCGTGGGTAGGTCTTTTTAAAGAGTTCTCAGAGATGTTCGGCATGGACATCGATATGAATGATATATATGGAAAGCTTTACAACAATGCCATGACAGCAGACAAGGACTGCGGTGGACTTGTAGCTTTCAATCTTTTCTCAGGAGAGCCTGTTATCGGTCTTAATGAGGGACGTCCTATGTTTGCAAGAAAACCTGATGCAAAGATGAACCTTGCTAACTTCATGAGATCACATCTCTATGCCAGCCTTGCAACACTTAAGATAGGCTGTGACATCCTCTTTAAGGAGGAAAAGGTAAAGGTAGATACACTCTACGGACATGGAGGCCTTTTCAAGACAAAGGGCGTAGGTCAGAGCATACTTGCAGCAGCCATGGATGCACCTGTTGCCGTAATGGAGACAGCCGGAGAAGGCGGACCATGGGGCATGGCAGTGCTTGCAGCTTATATGGTAAACAAGGCAGACAAAGAGGCTCTTGAGGATTATCTGGCAGACAAGGTATTCCACGGGGAAAAGGGCATTGTAATGCAGCCTGATCCTGAGGATGTAAAGGGCTTTGACGAGTACATAGAGACTTACAAGGCAGCAATCGAAGCAGAGAGTGCGATGGTCAAAGCACTTCCATTATAATGATTTTGGTATCGGATTATTTAGATTATCATTACAAATATCAGAAAGGACTATAAAATGCTTGAAGAATTAAAAAAACAGGTATACGAAGCAAATATGGAGCTTCCTAAAAGAGGACTTATCACATACACATGGGGAAACGTCAGTGGAATAGACAGGGAGACAGGCTATTTTGTCATCAAGCCAAGCGGTGTCGATTATGATGCACTTTCACCTGAGGATATGGTAGTAATGGATCTTGAGGGCAATAAGATCGAGGGCAGATACAAGCCATCATCAGACACAGCCACACATCTTGAGCTTTACAAAAAATATCCGCAGATCGGTGGTATCGTACATACACATTCTCCTGAGGCTGTTGCGTGGGCGCAGGCGGGCAGGGATATCCCGCTTTACGGCACTACACATGCAGATTATTTCCTCGGATCTATCCCATGTGCCAGAAATCTTACAACAGAGGAGATCAACGAGGCATATGAGAAAAACACAGGACTTGTCATAATAGAGACATTTGAGGAGAGAAAGATCAATCCTATGTATACACCGGCTGTGCTCTGCCAGAATCATGGACCGTTTACCTGGGGCAAGGATGCAGCAGAGGCAGTACACAATGCAGTAGTACTCGAGGAGGTAGCAAAGATGGCCAGAAATACAGAGGCTATCAATCCAAATGTAAAACCTGCTCCTGACAATATCAAGCAGAAGCATTTCTATCGCAAACATGGTGAGAATGCATATTACGGACAGAACTAAAAAGATTTATGGAACAAAAGACACCTTTTAGAGAATTAAATTCAGGGCAGAAATTGCAATATATATGGGACTACTACAAGATTCCGATAATTGCAGTTATCATTGCCGTTATAGTTATTGCATCATTTGTGCACGATAAAAAATCTGAGAAAAATACTATATTAAGTATAGTATGTGTAAATGCATCGGGTGGAGTTGAAACTGATAGCGGCTCGTTATTTGGAGATTTTTTGAAAAGCAACGGATATGATCTATCAAAAGATGAAATATCTGTCGACACCAATATAAACATCAGTCTCGACAGTAATGGTCTTGATTATCAGAACATGGCGGTTCTTGCAGCCCATTTTGCTGCACATGACTACAATATATGTCTCATGGATGATGACACTTTTGATCATTATGTTGAAAGTGATTCCTTCGCGGATTTGAGAGATTATCTGGATGATAAAACTATAGAAAAATATACAGATTCACTTACATATATGACATCTGAATCTGGAGAGAAAATTCCTGTTGGTATCAGACTTTCTGCTGATACTAATAGCTGGCTTAGCGACTCTGGGCTATATGATTCCTGTACATTTGGAATATGTTATGGCGGTGACGATACTAAACTTTTAAAAAAAGTAAGCGACTACATTCTTCAGTAGTCGCTTACTTTTGTATTTTTATTTCGCGCGTCTTCGGTTTTTGAATTTTAGAATTCCGCCGGTTATAAGAAGCACAACACTGATGCATCCTACGATAAACATATCAGGTACATAATCCCTTATTACCCAGTAAGGAATACCCAAGACAAGAGGTGCAATAACAATTCCTGCCGGCAAAAACATATGTAGGAAAATATTTATGATTATATTTCCCTCACTTTTTATTTTCCATTTTCTTGATTTTATAATCTCCATAACAGCGATACAAAGAATAGAGACATATATAAGATTGTAAAAAAGATGCTCATCTACATAATCGTTGGGATCGAGCTCATCGGTAGCATATCCCATCAGAGTCATCATGACTTTTGCGGTAGTTTTGTCCATCAGATCTTTAGTTACCATATAGTCGTTTGTGTTTACAAGAAAAACAACTCCGAGACCACTTTCAGGCAGCAAATACATATTGGATGTATAATTTTCTACCTGACCGGTGTGATTGTATACAGGCTCTATATACTTGTCGCAATATACCCAGCCCATACCGTAAGTATAATCACCATTGTCGTCCATCTTTGCTGTTCCGTTTAACATGGTAGATATGCTTTTGTCTGAGAGCAGACCATATCCGTTTCTAAGAAACATCTGCAGATATTTCCCCATATCTGCTGCACTTGAGGTTACATATCCTGATGAAATTGTCGACCATGAATCACTGAGAGGATATTTTGCGTCACTGTCGACAGATATCCCAAAATAATTCATATGACCTGTTATCAGACCGTTTTTCTTTGCATTCTGCAAGCTGGCACTGCTGTGATTCATGCTAAGAGGCCTGAGAAAATTGTCTGTAAGGTATTCGTTGTAACTTTGGCCGGAGATATTTTCTATAATCTGTCCGAGAATATCATAGTTTACATTTGCATATTTGTATTTTCCACGAGTGCCGGTTATCCTGGCATTTCCCATATGCTGATATGCTCCAAGACCGCTTGTATGATTCAAAAGCTGTTTTATTGTAATCTTGTCTGCGTCGGCTGGAACTTTAAATATATCATCTGCCGAAATATAATCAGATATATGATGGTTAATATCTAGTTGTCCGTCTTCATATAGCTTCATGATGCATGATGCTGTTAATGACTTGCTGAGGGACCCAATTACAAAAGGTGTATTGATATCTTTGCATTCGCCATATGTATTTGTAAAAAGAACACCTTCCGCGTCTACTACCTCGACAGCCATGCCGGGTATTTTATAATTTTTGCATGCAGCTTTTAATGTATCCTCAACCTCTGTATAGGTAGGAGAATAATTACTGTTATCAAGTCTTGGGATAACATCAATGATCAATCCTACAATTATTGCTACAATAATACCGGTCATAACTCGTTGCGGTATAAGACCTATATAATGCAGATAATTCTTGTATGTGTGTAAGGCCATATGCTCAGTCTTTGGCACCCATACTTTTGGAGTATGTGCATACCAGCCACAGTATATGACAAGCTCTAAAAAAAGTAAGACGATGATCCATATGACAAGTGAGTAAACAAAACCGGTATAAAAACTCTTTGCGCCTGCAATGGATGTAAGGATTACAAGGGCGATCGTCCACGAAAATATAAATGGCAGTTTTTTGACGAATTTCTCCCAATCTGTCATAATATGAAGATTTCTTTCTCTGAAGCCACGCATATGCATGACTTTTTTTTGAAGACATTCAGGCATATCGCAGATTTTGTATGCGGGATCTTTTGTTATGCGAAGCATCCTGTATGTACCAAAAATTATACAGCAAAATATAACTTCTATTAGTAGTATCATTTTAGAAATACCGCCTTATAATGTGTTACCGTGCACTGATTATAATGTGACCGGAAAAAAATATATAATCTATGTAATAGAATTTAGCACATTTTTGATTTAATGTAAACTACACTGTGACACAGGCTCTGACGGCGTGGAATCTGGCTTGAACCTGAATGCTAATACAGTTTAAAGCAAAAATAGGTGGATAAAATTATAGAAGTCTGATATTATGATTAGAGGCAAACATAAAGTAATAATTGAATGGTTTTAATAATTCTAGGAGGAAAGATAAAATGGGAAGATTTTGTACAAAGTGTGGTAGACCATTAGCAGAAGGCGAGGTGTGTAACTGCCAGGGAGTTGCACCACAGCCACAGCAGACATTAACGCAGGATCAGCAGGTGCCACCACAAGGACAGGCACAATATCAGCAGGTATCACCACAAGGACAACCGCAGTATCAGCAGGTGCCACCACAGGGCCAACCACAGTATCAGCAGATGGCACCAAAACAGCCATCAGCAGCTGAAAATTATTTAAAAGAGTTACTGAATACAGGATTAAATATATTTAAGGCTCCGGTCACAGAAGGAAAAAAATATGTTGCAGAAGGAAATTCAAAGCTTGCGATCGGTTATCTTGTGATTCAGGCGATCCTTGCAATGATCCTTGGAATGACATTTGAGGCAAGAAGCGGACTTGCAAAGATTGGAAGTTATAATATATGGAGCGGTGGTGTGGATACAGGTGCAGTAGCACTTACATACGTTAAGGTTTTTTTTAGCACATTAGTACTTTCAGCATTGTTTTCTTTAATATTTGCAGGACTATTGTTTGCATTTAATAACATTGCCAAAAACAAGATGACATTTCAAAATGCACTTTGTCTTGCTTCTGTAAGGTCTATCGTGCTTGTACCTGCGATGGTAGTTGCATGGGGGATTATACTTATTAATCCGATGCTTGGCGGATCTGTTTCGCTTATCATCAATATCTGGGGCATGATCACAATTGTAAAAGCACTTCCTGTTGCGTCAGAGAAAGCGGATAATCTTATAACACACCTTATGACAGCTGCATTTGTCATTTTTGCAATCGTATCTGTTGGAATCATGCTTACAATTGGATCAGCATGTTATTGCTCTGGCATTATTTCAAAGATTACATCTATAATGTCATATTTATAAGCTGTAGCTGCTTTGGTGTCATAACAGTTAACAAAAGGAGAATATCATGAAAGCAAGCCATAGAAAAGATGTTATTATTGCCAGGCTGATTTTTGCGGCAATATGTATTTTTATAATTGCAGGAATAACAGCTATAATAGTCACTGTCACCTCAAAAAGTGCAAAGAAAAAAGAGACAGCCGATAATCAATCGAAAGTGGCAACAAGCGAGAGTGAGACATCGGATGACACAGAGATAGGAACTATATATCTGCCAAATACAACAACAGAACAAACCGAGGAAACTGTTTCATATGTAACTACCACAAGCAGTGTAAATATGCGAGAGAAACCTGACAAAAATGCAACTATCATCACTACAATCGCACCTGACGTGAAGCTCGAATATTTATCAGAGGACAATGGCTGGACAGAGGTGAAATTCCAGGACCAGACAGGTTATGTAAGTTCTGATTATGTAAAATCGTCGCTTCAGGATGATACTTCCGGTGATGATGCAACAGACGATGATGCTGCAAATGACGGTGCTGCAGATGATAGTACAACCAATAATGGTACAACAGGCAGCAGTACAAAAGATAGTGTGACAGCTGGTGTCAGTTCTGCACTTACGTCGATACGAAACAGAACGTGACAACTGCGATACTATTAATGAGGTAAATATATGACAGGAATTATCTGGGCTTGTGCCGCCACACTTCTGGTGGCATTTGCCCCTATTTTTGCAAAAGCAGGAACAAAGAAAACGGATCCGGCGCTGTCGGGTAGCATTTCAGGAATAGTTTTTTGCCTGGTGATATTTTTTTATGCGAGAGATCAGATAACAGGAAGTAATTACGCTGCAATAGGTCAGAAAGGTTTGATTTTTATTCTTTTGGCGGGCATTGCAACGGGACTTTTTGGTATCTGTTTTTTTAAATCCATACACGAAAGCGATACTTCGGGAGTAGTTTCCATAGTAAAATGCAACTATATTATCACACTTATTGTAAGTGTGTTTCTTTTCCACACAAATATTGTCACTGGAGATTACATTGTGATAGCACTAATGGTTATAGGCGCAATCATTATCAACATAAATGGTTCTGGGATCCCATTTGCTCTTTTGGCAGCAGTTTGTGCAAGCGGTGTATCTATACTTATATCATACAGTGGTACATCTCTCGGAGAGAGTGTTACGGCATTTTTATGCATGCTTATAGGCTCTATAGTGCTTGTTATTGTCACAATTGCTACTGGAGGCATGAAAAAAATCAGATCCATGTCGTTCGTGGATGGAGTATGTCTTATACTTGCAGGAATTGCTTATCCGGTGGCATATGATTTTTACGGCAGGGCAGTGGCACTTGCAGGAGGCTATGCGTCATATATATTTAATGCAGCTATTCTTGTACTTATGATCTGTGCAAGCGTTGTATTAAGGGAAAAGATATCAGGAAAAAAGATCATAGGAGCCATTATATTTATTGCAGCATTATTATTTAATATATAATGTGCGATATTTGTTTGGAAATATATATAATAAGACTCTGATAGTTATAAGTTTTAATAGGATAGAAATTATGAGCAGGAAAGTGATAAAACCGATTGTACTTATAATAGTATTTATCGGTGCATTAATTACATTTTGTATAACAACAAATAAGGGAAACAAAGACATGACTACGAGTATGTCTGACGCCTCCCTGCCTGTTATGTATTTCAATAACAGCGGACTAAAAATAAATGAGCTTCATGGATATACTAAAGAGATGAATTCTGCTCAGATGAGGGATTCGATAGTCCCAATCGATGACAGTAGGAAGATGTCTATAACTATTTCCACATATGGGAAAGCAGTGGATAATATATCATACAAGATAAGAAGCGCTGATGGCAGCAGACTCGTTGCGGATGATGAAATATCAGATTTCTCCAATAAGGATAATACGATACAGGCAGAGGTGAGCGTGCCAAATGTACTGACGGCTGACGAAGAGTATCTTATTGTATTTACCATAACAAGCGGTGATGAGGATATATATTATTACAGTAGGATAATACAGACTGACAAAGATCAGACATCACAGATACTCGAGTTTGCAAAAAAATTCCACGATGAGACATTTGCAGAGGATGGATCTTCTTATTTCCCAACATATATGGATGCCACGACAGGGAACAGGACTACACTTGCTTATGTTGACCTTACATCTACTGTAAGCCAGATGACATGGGGCAGTCTCGATGTAACCGAGTATTCTGATCTATCCATTTCTTTTAAAGAAATAAATGATTCCTACAATGTGGTTACTATTGATTATGTGATGAGCAATGTAAATGAAGACGGGCAGACTGAATATTACAATGTAAGAGAGTATTTTAGATTGAGATATACAACTAGCAGGATGTATGTGCTCAATTACGAGAGGACCACAAATCAGATATTTAACAGTGAGAATACATTTTTGTCAGATGCTGGAAATATACTTCTTGGAATAAAAAATTCGGAGGCTGAGTACAAAACAAACGAGGCTGGTACTGTGATTAGCTTTGTTTCAGAGGGAGATCTGTATTCCTATGATATAAACAACAGCGAGATAATCAAGGTATTTAGTTTTAGGGGAAATGAAGGCATTGATGCGCGTGAAAACTGGAATCACCATGATATCAAGATTGTAAGGGTGGATGAGGCCGGAAGTATTGATTTCGTTGTCTATGGATATATGAACAGAGGAGATCATGAGGGGGAAGTAGGAACGGCAGTTTACCACTATGATGGTCTGGCACACACGATTGAGGAGGATGCATTTATATCATCCACTTCATCATATGAGGTGCTCAAGGCTGAGATGGGCAAAATGCTTTATATGAATGAGAAAAATGAGCTTTATTTTATGATGGAGCAAAGCCTCTATAAAATTGACATGGATAGTCTAAAAACGGAAAAGGTTGTAGATAATCTTGCAGCTGGCTGTTATTCGGCTTCCGACAGTAACCAATATTTTGCGTGGGTAGATCCTGAAAATATGTATTCAAGTACGACTATAAGTGTCATGAACCTTAAGAATGGTAAAACTTTTGAGGTGAAAAAGGCAGATGATCAGTATCTGCGTCCGCTTGGTTTTATAGGTGAGGATTTTATTTATGGACAGGCGAATGTATCTGATGTCGTATCTGATGCCGCAGGAAATACGACATTTCCGATGAATAGTCTGATTATCATGAATACGTCAGATCAGTCTGAATTAAAGAACTATACACCGTCTGGCGGCTATGTTGAAAAAATATCAGTTGAAAATTACACGATAACGGTTGATCTTATCGCGAAAAATAACGGAGTATATACAGAAATCGGGCAGGATTCAATCATGGACCGTGAAGCTGATTCTGAACAGAAAGTGGCCCTTGAACAGCAACAGTCAGATATAAAACTTGCTACCTGGGTTATAAAGGCTTCAAATGCAAAGAAAACAGATAAGATCAAGCAACTTGCTGCGCAACCGACAATGAGCTCACATGATACAACAGCAAAACTTGAGTCGGATCAGGATCTTGAGCGGTTTTATGTATATGCAAAAGGCGAGGTTACAATGGCTACGGATAATATTTCTGATGCGATCGTTCAGGCAAACGACAATATGGGTGTAGTCATTGATTCAAACCAGCAGTATATATGGATGAGAGCGCGTAAAACGGCTGTAAATGCATTTGCAAATATAGCACCTAATGAGACTGACAAAGATGCGGATTCCGTTGTTAAATCAGTAAGTGCAATGCTTGCATACAATGAGGTGACGGTGAGTGTCTCTGAGCTTATTAATTCAGGAAGCAGTGCAGTTGATATTTTAAAAAACAATCTGTCAGATAAAGTGGTATTAGATTTGCAGGGTGTCTCTTCTGAGGAGATAATCTTTTATATAAGCCAGGGTAATCCTGTATTTGCCATGACTGGAAGTTCAAGTGCAGTTCTTGTAATTGGATACTCATCTACAGGAACTTTATATGTATACAATCCTGATACTGGAGTAACAGATGCAATGAGCTACGAAAATGCGGATGCTATGTTTTACAATGGAGGACTGCATTTTATTACGTACATGTCAAAATGATGTGAAAAACGTTGTAATAATGCTGTTTTTAGAGGATAAAAAAAGCGTGCCTTAGTGAATGTTTAACAGAAATATTTGTAAGCATTGAAAAGATTTTACAATTGAGATATAGTATATAAGTATGAAATTGGTTTAATACTTGATAGTATAAGGAGAACGTATGAGTAAAAAGAGTATTGTCGTATCAAAAGTCTCTGAAGGCCATGACAATCCTATTGCGGAGCTTGTTCAGGTAGCATGCAAGTTTGACAGTGAGATTACCTTGGAGAGTGATAACCGAAGAATTAATGCTAAGAGCATTATGGGTATCATGGCATTTAATCCTTCAGATGGAATGTCTGTAGATATCATCACAAAAGGTGATGACGAGCAGGAAGCATTAGTAGCAATTGAGAAATTTTTGGTTTGTGAATAATCAAGCGTGAGGAGGAAATCTAAGATGAAGAAGTATTCTAAGGCTACAAAGACAACAAAGCCTGTAGTAAAGGCAGAGGTCGCAAAAACTGAAGAAGTAAAAGCCGAGGCTAAAACTGAGACAAAGCCAGAGGTAAAAACAGAGGCAAAGACAGCTGTTAAAGCAGAAGTTAAAGCTGAGGTAGAGAAGGTTGCTGAAAAGACTGTTGAGAAAGCTGCTGAGGTAAAAAAAGTGGTTAAGAAAACTACTGAAAAAGCTACAAAGGCTGCCAAGACAACAAAGACTGCTAAAACTGTCAAGACTGTAAAGGAGCCGGTTAAGCCAGAGATCATCGTTCAGTTCCAGAGCAATGAGGTTGATACAGCACAGGTTGAGGAGCGTGTGAAAGCTCAGTTCGTAGCAGAAGGACATCAGGTAGGACGTATCAAAAAACTTAATATTTACATCAAGCCAGAAGAGTATTCTGCATATTATGTGATCAATGACAAGTTTTCTGGTCGCGTAGATTTATTCTAGACATACTTTTTATAGAGATAGATAAAAGGACGTGCATCGTTATGGTGTACGTCCTTTTTGTGTGTTGTGTGAAATTATAAAATTATTTTTGAGTATGAAAAAAGCGGGTGATGGGAATCGAACCCACGTATCCAGCTTGGAAGGCTGGTGTTCTACCATTGAACTACACCCGCATGTATCATATATTAAATTAGTTGTTATAGTGCCCAGTTCCGGAATCGAACCAGAGACACACGGATTTTCAGTCCGTTGCTCTACCAACTGAGCTAACTGGGCCGGTTACCAACAACAAAACATATAATACAGGAAAACATCATTTGTGTCAATAGAAAATTTGAAAATCTTATTTAAAAAATTCTTTCAATCACAACAGTGGCAGAATATCTTCTGAATAACAACGTAGAATCTCTCCTACACTCCAAGCCTGTGCATAGCAGCCACGGCCATTGTGTGGACTGTCACCGTCAAAAATTTCACATATAGAGCCAATGCAGTTTTCATAAAGGTGTGCCTTTACGGGATCTAACAGTTTGAATGCTTTTCGAGCAGTTTCGGAAGTTTGTCCGTGTGTTTTTACATAGGCACTTATAAAAGCTCCTAATAAAAATCCCCAGGCAGTGCCCTGGTGATATGCATGATCACGTTTTGACAGAGAGCCTAAATATATCGGGTGATAATCATTGTGCTCAGGATCTAAGGAACGCAGGCCACATCCGATATAAAGTTTTTCCATGGCAACCCTAACAACTGCGCATTCGTGCTCATGGCTTAACATGGTAAATGGCAGACTGACTGCATATATTTGGTTGGGACGGATTGTATCGTCATCGTTATCTACTACATCTAACAGGCAACCTGCTTTGTTATTCCAGAACCGCTCATTAAAAGATGTTTTAACTTTGTCGGCAAGCTCTTTGTAACTGTCGTCATGTTCACCAAATTTATGTGAGAGCATATCCATAGTACAAAGTGCATTGTACCAGAGAGCATTTATTTCTACAGGTTTGCCGTGGCGTGGTGTAGCAACCCAGTCACCGACACGTACATCCATCCAGGTTACCTGGTCAAGGCCACTTCCTGCATGGATGAGACCATCTGTATCCATATAAATAGAAAAATCAGTTCCACGTTTGTAGGTATGTATTATGTTCTTTAAAACAGGGTATATCTCTTGCTGTATAAATGAAAAAGCAAGAGGTGTATTTACATATTCAAGATATTTATAAACGGCATAAAAATACCACAGAGAAGCATCAGCGGTGTTATATAGAGGCTTTAGGCCATTGTCAGGGAACATATTAGGAATAAGCCCATCTTTGCAGTATTTGGCGAATGTAAGCAGTATATCGTGTGCATCATCATATCGACCGGTACATAGTGTAAGTCCAGTATAAGAGATCATGGTGTCGCGTCCCCAGTCAGTAAACCATGGCAGACCAGCGAGTATGGTGCGGTATCCGGTAGATTTGCGGTATGCGATAAACTGGTTTGCTGCAACAGTAAGTTTTTGGGCAAATTTATCCTCAAATCCGCTTTGACGAATAAGGTCGTTGGTGTATTTAAGCTGCGCATTTACTATATCAAAAGCTGCGTCACATTTGCCGGATATGGATAATTCTTTGAATCTATCGATGTCCTTAATAGAGGCTTTATGGTCGATAGGCACGACATCACACAATATGGAAAAATGTGTCGTGGAGTGTGTAGGAATATCGACAACTATATCATATGGATTAAATACACTGTCAAGTCCGGGCACTTCGTTATCAACCTCTGTCTGAGCTTCTAAATCAGTGATATATTTTTTACTGCGAGACATAAGTTTGCCCTCTGAGAAAGCAATACGGATACAGTGTGAGTTTTCAGGGATAGGAATGAGAGTAAAACCGTGTGTAAATTCAATGACCTTAAAGTTAAGTGTCTTTTCGGTAGAACTTTCAGAATGTTCTCTGAAATTCATAAAAGGGGTAACAGAAAGCTGTGCAGCGGACCCTTTGTTTTCAATTGAATAAGCCACTGCGGAGAGGTTTTGTCCCTGTGACAGTGCAATTTGTTTTTTTAATATGATATCACCCGCCTGGTATGTAAAGCATACAGTTCCATCATATGTAAAGGATGTCAGATACTGGAGGCCATCAGTGTGTTTTTCACCCTTAAACTGGTCAGTGGCGAGATCATATATTTTGTCATCGCATAAAAGTTTTTCTGTGGTTTTAGAGAAGCATACATATCTTTTGACAGGTGCATGAAGACTTGCTATAAGGTAGCCCTGATGAGTACGATTTATCGCTCCTGTTATGGAACCGCCTGCATAGCCTCCGAGTCCGTTTGTAAGGACCCACTCTTTTCTGATATTTTTTTCAAAGTTGTTTGGGTGTTTTATTTCAAATTGCATTTTAACCTCCGAAAATTTACTAAATATTTTATAATATTTTAATCTATAACAGAGAAAAAATCTATACGAAAACACTAAAATCTGGTATTATTAGATAGATGTGATTGTTACTGAGGAAATTTGTAAGGTAACAGCAATATATAATTAGGCAAAGGAGAATTATAAATGGAAGTATTTACATTAGTACAGCGCAAGAAATCACCGGCAATGATTTTTGTGTCATGGATTTTTGCAGCGCTGGCAGTTGTCAGTTTACTTTTGATATGCCAGGGGGTAGCACTCGGATTTCTTATCGCTGTAGCATTTGGTTTTGTTTCGTATTTCATTTTTATGGGACAGAATGTAGAGTATGAATACTCTTACTTTGATGGTGAGCTTAGATTTGCAAAGATCAAAAATAAGAGCCGCAGAAAAAATCTTGCTACATACAGTATGGAGTCGGTTGTCACTATTGCTCCGGCAGGAGACAGAAGTGTATACAATTATGAAAATGGTGGAGAACTAAAAATTGTTGATTATTCATCAGGTTTAAAAGATGTTCCTTATTATGACATTGTCATAAAATCACCTGATGCCAATGTTCTTATAAAAGCAGAACTCGACGATAAGTTTGTAACAGAAGTTGAGAAAAAGTACAGAGCAAAGGTTAAAAGAAGAGAGGCGTAATAACTAATTTTTAGAAAGGAAGTGCGGTCTGATGCCGATAGCGGTTTTTGATTCGGGAGTTGGAGGAATAAGCGTCCTCAAAAATCTGGTTGAAATCATGCCACATGAAGATTTTATATATTATGGGGATTCGGCTAATGCACCATATGGTACAAAGACTCTTGAGGAGGTAAGAAGGCTTACCTTAGAACATGCAAAAAATCTGCTCATAGACCAGCGTGCGAAAGGGCTTGTCGTAGCCTGTAATACGGCTACAAGCGCAGCTGTTCGCATATTGCGAGAGAAATATCCTGACATACCAATAGTAGGGATAGAACCAGCAGTAAAACCGGCGGTGCTTTTTAAGGAGCATCCTAGAGTGCTTGTCATGGCAACACCTATGACGATCCGCGAAGAAAAATTTAAAAAACTCATGCAAAAGTACAGTCAAAAGGGTGAGATAATCCCTTTGCCATGCCCGGGACTTATGAATTTTGTGGAGCGCGGTGATCTATATGGCGATGATGTAAAGCTGTATCTCGAGGAACTTTTATATGAATATGCTCACAATGAGGTTGATGCGGTGGTCTTAGGCTGTACACACTATCCATTTGTAAGGAAGCTGATTCAGGAGGTGCTCGGTGAAGATGTGCGTGTATTTGACGGGGGTCCGGGAACTGCCCGTGAGATGAAGCGCAGACTTGAGGAAAAGGACTTGCTTGAGAAACCTGAAAAAATAGGCATAGTAGAGTTTCAGAACAGCCTTATAGGACAGGCATATTCGGATAAAATAACCCTTTGTGAGACACTTTTTAACAAAAAAATTTAAGATATATGTACTGAATATTACAAATCTAAAAAAAGTATAAAATAATTAAAATATATTTTAGAAAAAATTTTTAAAACGTACATTTTTGGTACATATTTACCACGTATATTAGATAATGTAAAAGGAAGAAATGCCTTTTACATTATTCCCTTTTTATTAATAAACATTTTCATAACTAAACTCCTCGAGAAAGGATCGGGCTGTTACCGATGGTAACATCACGGTCCTTTCTCATTTATATAAGATACATATGGCAAGCGATAGCTTGCGGCATAGCCTGTATTCTGATATATTGTAATTGTTTGGTATACAAACTTCCTAAACTAAGGATCAGACATAGGGGGACAATATGAAAAGAGAATTTAAGGAAGCGCTAGAGGCATCACCAATCATTGCGGCGGTAAAGGATGATGAAGGACTACAAAAATGTAAAGACAGTGACAGCCAGGTGATCTTTATATTATATGGTGATATATGTAATATAGCGGATAAGGTGGATGAGATAAAGGCTTGCGGAAAGATAGCCATGGTGCATATAGACCTTATAGCTGGATTGAGCTCGAAGGAGATCACGGTAGATTTTATAAAGAAATATACGAATGCGGACGGAATTATCACGACAAAGCCTACACTCATAAAGCGTGCAAGGGAGCTTTCGCTTTATACCATATTGCGTCTTTTTGTGATAGATTCAATGGCATATGAAAATATAGAAAAACAAATAAGGGCAGCAAAACCGGATATCATTGAGATACTACCGGCTCTGATGCCCAAAGTTGTAAAGAAAATATGCTCTCTAACCAGGACACCTGTCATTGCAGGAGGACTGGTCTCCGAAAAGGAGGATATCATGGAACTTCTGAACGCAGGAGTTACCAGCATATCCTCGACTAATCAGCAGATGTGGTTTGTGTGATGATATCACACATTCTGTGTGGCAACTATATCTACACCTGTTCCGGCGACATCTTTTACGAGAATGTCGCCTATTTTTATGGGTGCGGTAACGGTTGTTTCTTTAAGAGCATTTACGACGTCAAAGATCATGCTTTTTGGAATATCGTTCTTTGTCTTACAAGAGACAACAGAGGATGTGGCACCTGATACGCACACTGTTGTTGTAACTATCCTTGTTGGGGAAGTTACTTCCTTTCTGGCGTATGCATCACCTCTTTGGCATGTATTGCCTGTGACTGAAATTACTTCGTTATCCTGCATACATACTGTGATACTGCAGCCTAATGGACAGCCTATACAGGTAAGGTTAACATTTTTCTTCTCGCTCATATCTATGCCTCCTCTATTTTAATAGTAATGCTGTCAAGGTCTGTAAAATTACATAGATCGTCTTTTTTGAGGATGACCTGTTCCATTTCACCAGGAGCCATAACAGGACGTTTGCGCTTGGAGATAAGCGTGTCGTTGTAATATGTGCTTATGCAGCAGTTTTTAAATACTTCTCCAACCCTGAAGCGAACTGTAAGTGTTTCGTCCATAAGTTGTGGCTGAACATACTGTGGAACGGTGTAGCGCACACCGGAAACTGCATTTACAGGAATAGTTTTTACATCACTCGAAGTATTATTTTGATTCTCACTTTTTATGTAGTTTGCAGCATTTTTTCCGGCAAGAGATGCTTCCATGGATACATAATCTACCAGATCATGCACATGTAGAACATTTCCACAGGCGAAAATACCGTCTATATTGGTCTCGAGTCTGTCATTTACAATAGGTCCTGAAGTGATGGCAGACAGCTTTACTCCAGCACTGCGGCTTAATTCGTTTTCAGGCAGCAGTCCGCAGGAGAGCAGAAGCGTGTCACATTCGTAGCGGATCTCAGTACCAGGTATAGGCTTTCTGTCGGCTCCAACCTCGGCTATAGTAACAGCCTCTACACGCTCTTTTCCTTCTATATCTACAACGGTATGGCTCAATTTTAGTGGTATATCAAAATCATTTAGACACTGAACGATATTTCGTTTGAGACCGCCTGAGTATGGCATGAGCTCAGCTACAACCTGCACCCTTGCGCCTTCTAGCGTCATACGTCGTGCCATTATAAGACCGATATCGCCAGAACCGAGGATAACAACCTTTTTACCAGGCATATAGCCCTCCATATTAACAAGACGTTGTGCTGTGCCGGCTGAGTATATTCCTGCTGGTCTGTATCCAGGGATGTTTAGCGCACCACGGCTTCTCTCACGACAACCCATTGCAAGTATTATTGCTTTTGCTTCAATCTCAAAGACTCCATCTTCACGGTTCATGGCTGTTACAATCTTTTGGTCCGAAATATCCATGACCATTGTTCCGAGTTTATATTCTATATTTCGTTTGTAAACTTCTTCCTCAAATCTTCCGGCATATTCAGGTCCGGTAAGCTCTTCTTTAAAGGTATGAAGTCCAAAACCATTGTGTATACACTGATTTAAGATGCCTCCGAGACGGACATCACGCTCTATTATAAGAATGCTTTCTATTCCATTGTCCTTTGCACTTACGGCTGCAGCAAGTCCGGCAGGACCGCCACCGACTATTACAAGATCATATTTTTTCATGGTCTACACCTCCCTGATTTCTTTATTTTGTCCCACGATAAATGTAGAATTACCACCGCATTTGGTGATTTCATACATGTCTAAAGGTACTTCACGGTTAAGAATTTCCATGGTACGTGGACTACAGAAACCTGATTGACAGCGACCCATTCCGGCACGTGTTCTGCGTTTTACGGCATCAAGAGACCGCGCTCCGAGTGGGCGTTTTATTGCATCGATTATTTCACCTTCTGTTATCATCTCACAGCGGCATATTATATTGCCGTAGGCTGGGGTCTCTTTTATCAGGGCATTTCTTTCATTTATAGATAGTGTATCCGGCTTTATTATGCCTTTGCGTTTTCCGTTAAAGTCAGGTCTTACTTCAAGATCAAGTCTGTTGGCAACCATTTTGGCAAGCATTACACCAATGGCAGGGGCAGATGAAAGTCCAGGTGATTCTATACCGGCAGCATTGAAAAAGTATTCGCAATCCAAAGCTTCGCCAATGACAAAATCGTCGCCATCCTCATGTGCTCTAAGACCTGCAAATGAGGTGATAACCTGGCGAAATGGAATGTCTTTGACTGAACATGGAGCGGTCCCCAAGACCGTATCAAGTCCGTCAGCTGTTGTATTTACTGCTTCTTTATTGGATACATCGGTGGCGGTAGGACCTACAAGCAGATTGCCGTGCACTGTAGGAGTAACGAGCACACCTTTTCCCATTTTTCCAGGGAGCTGGAAAATAGTGTGGCTTACATGGTTTCCGGCAGTTTTGTCCATGAGCATATACTCACCTTTTCTGGCGGTGATGTGGAGCTTATGGGTACTTAGCATATTGTTTATTGTATCAGCATACACACCGGCAGCGTTTATTATAGCTTTTGCCTGAATGGTATCTGTTGTTTTTCTATGTCTGTTAACAGATATCTCAAAGCATGTATCAGCTTTTTCTATATTATTTACTTCTGTGTTGAGCTGGAAATCTATTCCATTTGTGTAAGCATTTTCGGCATAAGCGATCGTCATGTTAAAAGGACAGACAATTGCTCCGGTTGGCGCATACAGCGCTTCTACCACATCATCGGCTATATTTGGTTCCATCGCTAAAAGCTCGTCGCGGTCAATAATTCTAAGTCCTTCAACACCGTTTTTAATGCCTTTGTCTAAAAGCTCACGCAGTACGTCGGGATCTTGATCGCTTGTTCTTACTACAAGAGAGCCGTTTCTTAGATACGGGAAATCAAGTTCTTTTGACATATCCTCCATCATTTTGCTTCCCTGGACATTAAGCTTGGCTTTTAGTGATCCCGGAGTGGCATCAAAGCCTGCATGAACTATTGCACTGTTGGCTTTTGAAGTGCCACAGCAGACATCCTCGTCGCGTTCAATAACGCAAGCATTTACTTTAAATCTGGAAAGTTCGCGGGCAATTGCGCATCCAATTGCACCTGCACCGATAATTGCTACATCGTACATATATTCTCCTCCATTCATAAAAAGAGCAAGACAAAAAAGCGAAGTGCTTCGCTTTTTTACCTTGCTCTTGTCTCTCGGTAAATATTTATTTATGAAATGATTATACCATCATGTTTTGACAAAATCAATTTATATGAACGATATGTTTTGCACAAAAAATACTATTTAAAATTGTGAAAACTTACCAATTAGGCATCGCGCACCTTATTTTGTATTGCTTCCGCAAATATCATTCAGCACACACATATCGCAGTGTGGATTGGTCCTCGCTGTACACACAGTTCGTCCGTGATCTACGAGCCTGTGGCAGAAATCGTTGCTTTCTTCAGGAGGGATGATCTTCCAAAGTTCCATCTCGACTTTTTTTGGATCCTTGATGCCATCAACAAGTCCGATTCTGTTGCATAGCCTTATACAGTGCGTATCTGTTACGATAGCCGGTTTATGGTATACATCGCCCATTATGAGATTGGCACTTTTTCGTCCTACGCCGGGAAGAGAAAGCAGATCTTTCATGTTGTCCGGCACCTTACAGTCAAATTCATTGCGGAGCATCTTCATACAGCCACTGATGTCGCGGGCTTTGCTTTTTCCGAGGCCACATGGCTTTATGATTTCCTCGATATCAATTACATCAGCGTCTGCAAGTGCATCGACGGATGGGAATTTTGCAAATAGGTCAATGACCACAACATTTACGCGGGCATCGGTGCATTGTGCCGCAAGCCGCACAGATACAAGAAGCTTCCAAGCTTCGTCATAGTTTAGTGTACAGTCTGTATATGGATATGCACTCTTTAAGCGTTTGATCACTTCGAGAGCAAGCTGTTTTTTAGTCATTACATTTTCTCCTTTGTGTGAGTTGTATGTCAATTCTTTGGTTTAATTTACAGTATACAAAAATGTGAGAAAAATGTAAAATGAGAGAATAAGGAGCTGCAGCTTAAACAACTAGGTATAAACTGTAAATATGGATGATTATGAAATGTAAATATAATATAGAAGTAACACGAAAAAATATAAAGAATATGTATCTGCGTGTGAAAAGCACGGACAAAACAGTACAGGTAAGTGCACCATATGGTGTAAGCGATGCGGAAATAGAGAGATTTGTAAACAGCAGAGAGGACTGGATAGAAAATGCGATTACCAGGCTTCTCGAGCGCAAAAAGGAAAAAGAAAATGCTCCGGTGATGGTACCATTTGTGGAACGGCAGATGAGGCAGGAACTGAAATGGCAGATTAAGAAACTTATTGAGAAATGGGAACCAGTAATGGGCGTAAGTTCAGCGGGGTTTACTATAAAGAAGATGAAAACCAGGTGGGGGTCATGCAATGTTATGTCACATCATTTGAATTTTAACCTGATGTTAGCGCGTGTTCCGGAGGAATGTGTGGAATATGTAGTGGTACATGAGCTTACGCATTTGCTTGAACCAAGCCATAATGACAGATTTTGGTCGCTTATGGAATATTATTTGCCGAAAAGCAGAGTACTTCGCAAACAACTTAGTGGATTTTCAGCAAAAGATATGCTATAGTTAAATGACTATTCAATACAGAAATATTAAAAAGGAAACAGAATAATGGAATTATGGGATATATACGATAAAGATAAAAAGCCAACAGGTCGTACTATGAAGAAAAATGACTGGATATTAAAGGATGGAGAATATCATCTGTCAGTGCTTGGAGTGATCCACAGACCAGATGGAAAGTTTCTTATCACACAAAGAGTCATAACAAAAGCCTGGGCTCCGGGCTGGTGGGAAGTATCTGGTGGTGCTGCGCAGGCAGGAGAGGATTCATATGCAGCGGTCTGCCGTGAGGTAAAAGAAGAGGTGGGCCTTGATGTTTCACAGTGTGAAGGCGGACTTGTCTATACCTATCACAGGGAAAACCCTGGCGAAGGGGATAATTATTTTGTAGATGTTTATCGCTTTGAGCTTGATTTTGATGAGTCAGACGTAAAAATACAGACAGAAGAGGCATTAGGCTATAGGATAGCCTCTCTTGATGAGATAAAAGAGCTTGCCGCGCAGGGTATATTTTTACACTATGACAGCATAAAGCAGGTTTTTGAAAAGTAAGGAGGCAAATATGGCATTACCAAAGGATCCTGTCATGTTGCTTAGCTTTGTTAACACGCAGCTTCGCGACAATTATTCGAGTTTAAAGGAGCTTGCGGCTGCGTATACTGTAGATGAGAAAGATATCACAGACAGACTTGCACAAATAGACTACAAGTATGATGAAAGTCTCAATCAGTTTAAATAATGAGGCAGAGAGGTACAGATAAATAATGGAAACATGTTGCGATTTTTGCGCATACAATGAGTATGACGAGGAAGACGAGGAGTACTATTGCTCGGTAAATATGGATGAAGATGATATGGCAAGATTCGTACAGAGTAGCTACAAAAAATGTCCATTTTACAGATCGGGTGATGAGTACAAAGTTGTCCGTCATCAGATGTGATAATTATTACTCAAACTTCCTACATCCAGATAACATGTGGAAGGTTTGAATTATTAATAAAATAGTAGATAAAATAGTTATAAAAAGAAATTGCATAAATCAATTTAAGGCTGTATAATAAACTGGTTATTTTTAAAATTAATAGAAAATTGCAATATACAAAGCATATTGATAAGGAGGAAAATTATGCCTGTAAAATACGTGTTCGTCACCGGTGGAGTTGTTTCAGGTCTTGGAAAAGGAATTACTGCAGCGTCTCTTGGACGTCTTTTGAAAGCCCGTGGATACAAAGTGACAATGCAGAAGTTCGATCCATACATTAATATTGACCCGGGAACTATGAATCCTATTCAGCATGGAGAGGTTTTCGTGACAGATGATGGTGCTGAGACTGACCTTGACCTTGGACATTATGAGCGTTTTATCGACGAGAGTCTGACAAAGAACTCCAATGTCACAACAGGAAAAGTATACTGGTCAGTATTACAGAAGGAACGTCGAGGTGACTACGGTGGAGGAACTGTACAGGTTATTCCTCATATCACAAATGAGATAAAAAGCAGATTTTACAGGGATTTTACATCAGAGGATACAACAATTGCTATAATTGAGGTCGGCGGTACTGTCGGAGATATCGAAAGTCAGCCGTTCCTCGAGGCAATCAGACAGTTCCAGCATGAGGTGGGCCATGACAATGCTATTCTTTGCCATGTAACACTTATTCCATATATCAAGGCGTCAGGAGAGCTTAAGACAAAGCCAACACAGGCCAGCGTCAAAGAGCTTCAGGGAATGGGAATCCAGCCTGATATCATCGTATGCCGTTCAGAACATGCGCTTGATCAGGGACTTAAGGACAAGATAGCACTTTTCTGTAACGTGCCTAATTCACACGTACTGCAGAACCTTGATGTAGAGTACTTATACGAGGCTCCGCTTGCAATGGAAGCTGAAAATCTTGCAAAAGTAGCCTGTGAGTGTCTAAATCTTGATTGCCCGGAGCCTGATCTTACAGACTGGAAACAGATGGTTGAGGATCTCCGTCATCCTGACAAGGAGGTTAAGATCGCTCTTGTTGGAAAATATACAGCGCTTCACGATGCATATATATCAGTAGTTGAGGCATTAAAACATGGTGGAATTCCTGAGCATGCCACAGTGGATATCAAGTGGGTTGACTCAGAACATTTAAGCGATGATAATGCCACAGAGGTATTTGAAGGCATTCAGGGAATTATAGTTCCGGGAGGATTCGGAGACCGTGGTGTTGAGGGAATGATCTCTGCTGCAAAATATGCAAGAGAGAACAACATCCCATATCTTGGACTCTGCCTTGGTATGCAGGTTGCGATTATCGAGTATGCGCGCCACGTATGCAAATTTAATGATGCACACAGTATCGAGCTTGATCCGAATACAACACATCCTGTTATCGCACTTATGCCTGACCAGAACGGTGTTGAGGACATCGGTGGTACGTTAAGACTTGGATCTTACCCATGTGTACTTGACAAGACATCAAGAGCATATCAGGTATATGGCACAGACAATATCAACGAGCGTCACCGCCATCGTTATGAGGTAAACAACGATTACAGAGCAGCTCTTACAGAAAAAGGAATGAAGCTTTGCGGAACATCACCTGACGGCAGGATCGTAGAGATGATAGAGATACCTGAGCATCCTTGGTTTATCGCTACACAGGCACATCCTGAGCTTAAATCCCGTCCAAACCGTCCTCATCCACTGTTCCACGGATTTATAGAGGCTGCCACAAAGGTAAATAGATAAAATTTATCATATTTAATATAATCTTTAGAAAGGTGCGGTTGATTTTAACCGCACTTTTTCATATAATGATACAAGGGTCACGAAACCATTTTTTTACATTTATGTGGTAAAAAACGGTTTAGGGTAACCCGCCCACACATGAGCAAGTAGTGATTTTGAAAAATCAACGGATTGCGAATGGGTACAGAATTGTGAGAGCTGCATAGCAACGGAACAATTCGTGTATCATTATATATGTACAAAGAGAAAACAGATCGGAGAAAATATGGATAATCAGGGATCTAATAATTATAATTATAACAATGGTCCGGGCAGTGGAGGCCCAGGAGGAAACAATGGAAACCGCGGTGGCGGAGGCAATCGCCCAGGAAACGGAAAAAACAACCGCGGCGGACAGGGCATTATGGCATTTATATTGATTGCTCTTGTTGCATTGTTCGTATATGCACTTATTTCAAATGGTATTTCAAGTGCCAGCACGCAAGAAAAGTCATATACAGAATTCTTAGAGGAGCTTGAAAAGGGTAATGTCAAGAGTGTAGAGTTTGACTCATACGAGATAGATTATAAGCTGGTAGATGATGGACATGATGATTATGACATCACATACTATACTGGACGAGTAGCAGACACGGATCTGGTAACAGAGCTTAAAAAAGCAAAGACGTCAGAGGGTAAAGCTGTAGAGATCAATGCAGCTATTCCGGATAATACATCCACATGGGTGCTCAATATTTTAAGTTTTATCGTTCCTATTATACTTCTGTGGGTGCTTTTTGCATTCCTTTCAAAGAAGATGGGTGGAAGCATGGGCATGGGAGTCGGCAAGACTACAGCCAAGGTATACGTCGAGAAATCTACAGGTGTTACATTCAAGGATGTTGCTGGACAGGACGAAGCAAAGGAATCACTTCAGGAAGTGGTCGATTTCCTCCACAATCCAAAACGATACAGAGATATCGGAGCCAAGCTGCCTAAGGGAGCGCTCCTTGTAGGACCTCCGGGAACAGGTAAGACACTCCTGGCAAAAGCAGTAGCCGGAGAGGCTGGAGTACCGTTCTTTTCACTCGCAGGATCAGATTTCGTAGAGATGTTCGTCGGTGTAGGTGCATCACGTGTGCGTGATCTTTTCAAAGAGGCACAGAAGATGGCACCATGTATCATTTTTATCGATGAGATCGATGCCATTGGAAAAAGCCGAGACAGCAGATATGGTGGAGGAAATGACGAGCGTGAGCAGACGCTCAACCAGCTTCTTGCGGAGATGGATGGTTTTGATACATCAAAGGGACTTCTTATATTAGCAGCGACTAACCGCCCTGAGGTGCTTGATAAGGCACTTCTTCGTCCGGGGCGTTTTGACAGACGTATCATTGTCGATAAGCCTGATCTTAAGGGACGTCTTGAGACATTGAAGGTTCATTCAAAGGACGTAAAGATGGATGAGACAGTAGATCTTGATGCGTTGGCACTTGCTACAGCAGGTCTTGTGGGATCAGATCTTGCCAATATGATAAATGAGGCTGCCATCAATGCGGTTAAAAATGGCAGACAGCTTGTAAATCAGAAGGATCTCTTCGAGGCATTTGAGCTTGTTGCGGTCGGTGGTAAGGAGAAAAAAGATCGTGTCATGAGCGATAAGGAGCGAAAAATCGTATCTTATCATGAGGTAGGACATGCACTTGTATCAGCTCTTCAGAAAAATACAGAGCCTGTGCAAAAGATTACTATTGTGCCTCGTACGATGGGGGCGCTTGGATATACACTTCAGACTCCTGAGGAAGAAAAGTACCTCGAGACAAAGGATGAGCTTCTTGCAAAGATCACTACTTATATGGCAGGACGTGCGGCAGAAGTTTTAGTATTTCATTCTGCGACAAGCGGTGCTTCAAACGATATAGAAAATGCCACAAAGATCGCCCGTGCAATGGTCACAATGTATGGTATGTCTGATAAATTCGGAATGATGTGTCTTGCGACAGTCCAGACACAGTATTTAGATGGCGGTGCAGGACTGATCTGTGGAGAGGATACATCGTCAGAGATAGATAAGGAAGTGCTTTCTATCATCAATAATAGCTATGCTGAGGCCACAAGGCTTCTCGAGGAGAATAGAGTCATACTTGACCGTATATCAGAGTATCTTTATGAGAAAGAGACTATCACAGGTAAGGAATTCATGAAGATGTTCCGCGAGATGAAGGGACTTATAGACCCAGAGGATGAGAAGAAAGATGAATCTGATCAGATCCCTTGCAATGACCAGATATACGTAGATACAGCTGCTGCAAATAATATAGCATCCGACAATATGTTTGAAGAATAGAACTGTAATCGGAGATATTTTATGGAAAAAGTGTTTGACATAAAAGAAGAATTAAAAAAACTCCCGGATCAACCGGGAGTTTATATTATGCATGACAAAGATGATGTTATCATATATATAGGAAAGGCAAAGAGCCTGACCAAAAGAGTACATCAGTATTTTCAGGCAAGTCACAACGAGGGCATCAAGAAAAAACAGATGGTTGAGCATATAGATCATTTTGAGTATATCATCACCGATTCTGAACTTGAGGCCCTTGTTTTGGAATGTAATTTGATAAAGGAGCATTGTCCGAAGTACAATACCATGCTTCGTGATGATAAAACTTACCCTTATATAAAGGTTACACTGGGTGAAGACTATCCAAGGGTGCTTTTTTCACGTCAGATGAAAAAAGACAAATCACGTTATTTTGGACCGTATACGAGTGCAGGTGCAGTAAAGAACTCGATAGATCTTATCAACAAAATTTATAAGCTTCGAACCTGCAATCGCAAGCTGCCACGTGATATAGGACTGGATAGACCTTGTTTGAATTACCACATACACCAGTGCACGGCACCGTGTCAGGGGTACATCTCAAAGGAGAAATACGCACTTTCGGTAAAAGGAGCTCTTGATTTTTTAAGCGGTGATTTTGAACCGGCAATAAGGTCGCTGGAAGAGAAAATGTTTGTTGCATCAGAAAATATGGAGTTTGAAAAGGCGGCAGAGTACCGCGATCTGATAGGGAGTGTCAAACAGGTGGCGCAGAAACAGAAAATTACAAACTCAGATGGAGAGGATAAAGACATTATTGCCCTTGCCAGTGATGATACGGATGCTGTAGTGCAAGTGTTTTTTATAAGAAATGGAAAGCTGATCGGTAGGGATCATTTCCATGTGAGAGTGGGAAGCGAGGAGGCGATGGACGATGTGTTAAATAACTTCGTCAAGCAGTTTTACTCGGGAACACCTTTTATTCCCAAGGAGATCATGCTGCAAAGTGGCATAGAGGACATGGATGTATTAGAGCAGTGGCTTACTCAAAAGCGCGGAAAGAAAGTGAATATCCGCGTGCCACAGAAGGGTATGAAGGAAAAACTTGTCGAGCTTGCCTTTAAAAACGCACAACTTGTCTTAAGTCAGGACAAAGAGCGTATAAAACGTGAGGAAGGCCGTACCATCGGAGCAGTAAAGGAGATAGAAGGACTGCTTGGATTAAAAGACATAAGCCGTATGGAGGCATACGATATCTCAAATATCAACGGTTTTGAAACAGTCGGCTCTATGATCGTATATGAAAAGGGCAAACCTAAAAAGTGCGATTACCGTAAATTTAAGCTCCACACCGTAACAGGGCCGGATGATTATGCATCTATGCATGAGGTGCTCACCAGACGTTTCATACATGGCATAGAAGAACAAAAACAGCTTAAGGAAACCGGAAGACCGAAGGAAGTCGGAAGCTTTAACCGTTTTCCGGATATCATCATGATGGATGGAGGTCGTGGACAGGTAAACATATGCATACAGGTGCTTTCTGAGTTGGGGCTTAATATCCCAGTGTGTGGCATGGTAAAAGATGACTTCCACCGCACAAGAGGACTGTACTTTAACAATGTAGAGATACCGATAGACCGTCATGGAGAGGGATTTAAACTCATCACCAGAATACAGGACGAGGCACATCGTTTTGCAATAGAGTACCACAGATCGCTTCGTTCAAAGAGTCAGATACACTCTGTGCTTGATGATATAGAGGGCATAGGACCGGCTAGACGAAAGGCACTTATGCGCAGATATCAGTCACTTGAACGTATCAAAGATGCATCTATAGAGGAACTGATGCAGACCGAATCAATGAATGAAAAATCAGCACAGGCAGTGTATGCATTTTTCCATTCTCCCTCATAGATTTTGTGTACATTATGTGTTATACTCATTGTGATATTTGGAAATATAGTAACTTCACAAGGGGGACAACACATGAATGCACTACATTCAGTATCTGTTGCAAAAGTAGCAGAACTATTAGACCTTAAAAATATCACAAAGGACATGGATCTTGAAGCAAGAATGATAGAATGCTCTGACGTAAACCGTCCAGCATTACAGCTTTCGGGTTATTTCGAACATTTTGAAGATAGCCGAGTACAGCTTATTGGAAACGTAGAGTACACTTATATAGAGAAGATGAGTGATGAGGAAAAGATGGAGCGTTACAGCCGTTTTATGGAGTTTGATATTCCATGTATCATCTTCTGCAGAAACTTACAGCCTGACGAGATCTTTATGAAGGAAGCAGAAGAACACAATATACCGATCCTTTCAACAGGACGTTCAACATCAGGCTTCATGGCAGAGCTTATATACTGTCTGGGTGAGCAGCTTGCACCATGCATTACCGTACACGGAGTACTTGTGGATGTTTATGGTGAGGGAGTTATGATCACAGGTGAGAGCGGTATCGGAAAGAGTGAGGCGGCTCTCGAGCTCATCAGAAGAGGTCATCGTCTCGTTACAGATGATGTCGTTGAGATCAGAAAGATTAACGAGCATACACTCATGGGTACATCTCCGGAGATCACTCGACATTTTATCGAGCTGCGTGGTATCGGTATCATAGATGTAAAGACACTTTACGGAGTAGAGTGTGTAAAGGAAAAACAGCAGATCGATCTTGTTATTAAGCTCGAGGACTGGAAGAAAGAGGCAGAATACGACAGACTCGGACTCGAGGAGGAATATGCTGAGTATCTTGGCAACAAAGTAGTATGTCATTCACTTCCGATCAGACCGGGCCGTAATCTTGCGGTTATCGTAGAGACAGCCGCAGTTAATCACAGACAAAAGAAAATGGGTTATAATGCTGCCCATGAATTATATCGCCGCGTTCAGGCAAATCTTACAAAAAATTCGGAGGCATAACAACAATGGCAACAGAAAAGAAAAACGCATGGGAAAAATATCCACAGGGATCTAAAAGAGATGAACTCTTTGCTTTTGCAGAGGAATACAGAAAGTTTATCTCTGATTGTAAGACCGAACGTGAATGCACCAGCGCAGTATACAGCGATGCTTTATCACACGGCTTTGCTGACCTTGACAAGCTTATCGCATCAGGTAAAGAAGTTAAGGCTGGAGACAGAATCGTAGCAAACAATATGGGAAAGGGACTGGCCCTGTTTATCATGGGACAGCAGCCTCTTGAAAAAGGTATGAACATCCTTGGAGCACACATCGATTCTCCTAGAATGGATTTAAAACAGGTACCTTTGTATGAAGACACAGATATGGCACTGCTTGATACACACTACTATGGTGGTATCAAAAAATATCAGTGGGTAACACTGCCGCTCGCACTTCACGGAGTGATCTGCAAAAAAGATGGCAGCCTTGTAAAAGTAAACATCGGTGACAAACCGGGAGACCCTGTAGTCGGAGTGAGCGATCTGCTTATACACCTTTCAGGAGAGCAGATGGGTAAAAAAGCATCAGAGGTCATCACAGGTGAGAGTCTTGACATTCTCATTGGAAGTATTCCGGGACCACAGAAGGATGCAGATGACAAGGATATCAAGGACAGGGTAAAAGCAAATATCCTTACCATCCTCTCAGAAGAGTACGGTGTTGATGAGGATGATTTCCTTTCAGCAGAGATCGAGGTAGTTCCGGCAGGAGAGGCAAGAGACTACGGCCTTGACAGAAGTATGATCATGGGATACGGACATGATGACAGGGTGTGTGCTTACCCTTCCTACAAAGCTATGCTTGAGATCACAGATGCACCTGAATACACAAGCGTATGTCTGCTCGTGGACAAAGAGGAGATCGGATCTGTAGGAGCAAGTGGTATGCAGTCACGTTTCTTTGAGAACTGTGTTGCAGAGGTCATGAACCTTGCAGGAGATTACAGCGAGCTTGCTGTAAGACGTGCAATGAAGAACTCAAAAGTACTCTCATCAGACGTATCAGCAGCATTCGATCCGAATTATCCATCAGTTATGGAAAAGAAAAATTCGGCATATTTCGGAAAAGGACTCGTATTTAACAAATATACAGGTTCAAGAGGAAAATCAGGCTCAAACGATGCAAACGCAGAGTATGTAGCAAAGCTTCGCGGCATCATGGATGGCAATGACGTATCCTTCCAGACAGCAGAGCTTGGCAAAGTAGATGCAGGAGGCGGTGGAACTATCGCTTACATCCTTGCAAACTACGACATGAATGTTATCGACAGCGGTGTGCCTGTGCTCAACATGCATGCGCCATGGGAGATCATCAGCAAGGTAGATCTCTACGAGGCATTCAGAGGCTATGTAGCATTTTTAAAGGAAGCATAATATGGATCAGAGATTTTTAAAAAGTGTGGAGGAACAGATACCGGAGCTTAAAGTGCTTGTAGATGAACCTATGAAAAAGCACACTACCTTCCGTATCGGTGGTCCTGCGGATTTCTACGTGGAGCCGGATGAAACGCAGCTCATAAAGCTGCTTCGGATCGCAAAAGAGTGTGATATGCCTGTTACCGTAGTGGGAAACGGAAGTAACCTGCTCGTTGGAGATGGCGGTATCAGAGGGCTTACGGTAGGGATTGGAAAAGGCCTTTCAAAAATTGAAGTTTCAGATAATACATTAACTGCCGGTGCAGGTGCAATTCTTGCATCGGCAGCTTCAAAGGCGGCAGACGCATCGCTTGGAGGCATGGAGTTCGCAGCCGGTATACCGGGCAGTATTGGTGGCGCGGTAGTCATGAATGCAGGAGCTTACGGTGGTGAGATAAAGGATATCATCATAAGTGCCACAGTGCTTACTACTGATGGACAGGTAAAGGAGATCCAAAAGGAGGAGCTTGAGCTGTCCTACAGACATAGCTGCATCCCGGAAAAAGGATATATAGTCCTTGGAGCAAAGCTTGCCCTTACCCCAAAGCTGCAGAATGAGATAAGAGCAGAGATGGCACAGCTCAGAGAAAAGAGAGTGGAAAAACAGCCGCTCGAGTATCCGAGTGCGGGAAGCACCTTCAAACGCCCTGAAGGGTATTTTGCAGGAAAGCTCGTGATGGATGCAGGACTGCGGGGCTACAGTGTGGGGGATGCACAGATATCCGAAAAGCACTGTGGGTTTGTGATAAATAAAGGTAATGCAACGGCAGCAGATGTGCTTTCGCTGATAAAGGATGTGCAGGAGCGTGTCATGGAACAGTTTGGAGTACAGCTTGAACCGGAAGTTAAAATGATTGGAGAATTTTAGTGGAACTTGTAATAGTGACGGGAATGTCAGGTGCCGGAAAAAGCACGGCGATGAAGATGATGGAGGATATAGGTTATTTCTGTATAGATAACCTGCCTATACAGCTTTTGGATAAGCTGGTGGAGTTCTCAAAGAGCTTTCACAGCGATGCATCAAAAGTTGCCGTAGGAATTGATGTGCGAAACGGTGCTGGAATAGACGAAATCCCACAGACACTCGAGCTTTTAAAACAGGAAAATTTCTCATATCAAATACTCTTTCTCGATGCGGAGGATGAAGTGCTGGTTAAACGTTACAAAGAGACCAGACGAAATCATCCGCTTGCAGGGACGGATCGTATAAATAAAGGTATTGTTCTTGAACGCGAGAAAATGCAGTATTTAAAAGACAATGCAGATTATATCATAGATACAAGCCAGCTTCTTACAAGAGAGTTAAAGATTGAGCTTGAGAAGATTTTTGTGGAAAAGCAGGATTACAAGAATTTGTTTGTTACTATTCTGTCATTTGGCTTCAAATATGGCATTCCTTCAGACTCTGATATAGTCATGGATGTTAGATTTCTGCCAAATCCGTATTATGTGGACGGACTTCGTGCTAAGACAGGCAATGACAAAGAAATACAGGACTATGTGATGCAGTTTCCAGAGGCAAAGGAATTTGTTGACAAGCTCGATGATATGATAAAATTTCTCATTCCAAACTATATCGCAGAGGGCAAGAACCAGCTTGTTATCTCAATTGGCTGCACCGGTGGAAAACACCGTTCAGTAACTCTGGCAAACGAGCTGTATAAAAGGCTTGAGGGAGCTAATGATTATGGTCTTAAGATAGAGCATCGTGACATAGGAAAGGATGCTCAAAGAGGAAAGTAATATGTCATTTTCCAGTAGTGTAAAGGAAGAACTGGCAAAACAGATAGCAAAGAGCAGACACTGCCAGCTTGCGGAGCTGGCGGGCATGATAGAGCTTACAGGTCATGTAGATGAAAAGACCGGCAGGCTTACACTTGAAACAGAAAATATGCTTCTTATACAGAAATATGCTATGCTGATGAAGCGTGCGTTTAGTACAGATATCACAAAAGAACTGGATGAAGCAGATTCGAGAAAGATACTGGGCGCATTGAAAATCACATCATTTCCGGTCAACAGACAGACCACAGATGGACTGCTTCTGATGCAGACATGCTGCAAAAGAGCATTTATCAGAGGAGCATTTATGGCAGCTGGCTCGATAAGTGATCCAAGCAAGGCATACCATTTTGAAATCGTATGCCATACGATGGAACAGGCGTCGCAGCTTGCAGGGCTTTTATGTGATTTTGATACCGATGCCAAGATAGTCAAGAGAAAAGGGCATTTTGTTGTTTACATAAAGGATGGAGCCCATATTGTGGACTGCTTGAATATCATGGAGGCGTATGTGTCTCTCATGAGATTGGAAAATGTGCGTATCCTAAAGGAAATGCGCAACAGTGTAAACCGTAAAGTAAACTGTGAGACTGCAAATATCAGCAAAACAGTAAATGCAGCGGTAAAGCAGATAGAAGATATAGAACTGATAAGAAAAATGAAAGGACTGGAGGACTTGCCGCCACAGCTTCGTGAGATGGCGCTCCTTCGACTGGAATATCCTGAGGCACCGCTTAAGGAGCTTGGCGGCTACCTTGATCCGCCTGTAGGTAAGTCAGGAGTCAATCACCGGCTTAGAAAATTATCAGCTATAGCGGAGGAGCTAAGATAAATGAAAAAAAAGTTGTTATTTGTGTTTAACCCGATGTCGGGGAAAGGACTTATAAAAGATCACCTGGTAAATATCGTTGACATCATGACAAAAGCAGGATATAAGATCACAATATATCCTACCCAGTGTCAGGGTGATGCAATCAAAAAGGTAAGAAAAAAGGCAAAGAAATACGATCTTGTCGTATGCAGTGGCGGTGACGGTACACTTGATGAGGTAGTGACAGGAATGGAACGCAGTGAGGTTAATGTGCCTATTGGATATATTCCAGCAGGCAGCACCAATGATTTTGCCAATTCACTTGGTATACCAAAGGATATGGAGGAGGCAGCAAAGGTTGCTGTATCAGGTACACCTTTTCCATGTGATGTCGGTGGTTTTAACGGAGATACATTCGTATATGTTGCGGCATTTGGACTTTTTACGGAGGTGTCATATCAGACATCCCAGCAGATGAAAAATATTCTCGGACATGCTGCATATATCCTAGAGGGTGCAAAGCATCTGATGGATATTACATCATACAAGATGAAAGTCGTACATGATGGCGAGACGATAGAGGATGAATTTATATATGGCATGGTGACAAATTCACTTTCAGTAGGCGGTTTTAAAGGTATTTCAGGCCCTGATGTACTGCTTGATGATGGCCTTTTTGAGGTGACGCTTATAAAAATGCCAAAGAACCCTATCGAACTTAACAAGATACTCGTGGGGCTTACCAACAGGGTGGATGACAATGAACTCATCTATTCATTTAAGACAAGTGAGCTTAAAGTGGAGAGTGAGGAGGAAGTGCCGTGGACGCTCGATGGAGAGTTCGGAGGCGCACATACAGACCTTACTATCAGCAATCTGAATAAACAAATCACAATAATGTGTTAGATAAGTCTTGTATAATCAGTAATAGTAAACAATTTTTGTAGGAATAGTGTTAAATTTTTAACTTTATTTTTACAGAAAGATGTAATATAATAACTATAGTTTTTTATAAACAGGAGGAAAAATTATGTTAGTATCTGCAACAGAAATGCTTAAGAAAGCAAAAGAAGGACATTACGCAGTAGGACAGTTCAACATCAACAACCTTGAGTGGACAAAATCAGTACTTTTAACAGCAGAAGAGCTTAGAAGCCCTGTAATCCTTGGTGTATCTGAGGGAGCTGGAAAGTACATGACAGGTTTTGGCACAGTAGCAGCAATGGTAAGGGCTATGCATGATGAGCTCGGAATTACAGTTCCTGTAGCACTTCACCTTGATCATGGAACATACGAAGGATGCTACAAATGTATCAAAGCTGGATTTACATCAATCATGTTCGACGGATCACATTATCCAATCGATGAGAATGTTGCTAAGACTAAAGAGTTAGTATCAGTTGCTCATGCAATGGGAATGTCTATCGAGGCTGAAGTTGGTTCAATCGGTGGAGAAGAAGACGGTGTCGTAGGAATGGGTGAGTGCGCAGATCCAGACGAGTGCAAGATGGTCGCTGATCTTGGTGTAGATATGCTTGCAGCTGGTATCGGAAATATCCACGGAAAATATCCAGAAAACTGGGCAGGACTTAGCTTTGAGACTCTTGATGCTATTCAGCAGAAGACAGGTGTTATGCCATTAGTACTTCACGGTGGTACAGGTATTCCAGCTGATATGATCAAGAAAGCAATCGATCTTGGAGTATCAAAGATCAATGTTAATACAGAGTGTCAGTTATCATTTGCAGATGCAACACGTAAATACATCGAGGCTGGCAAGGACTTAGAAGGAAAAGGATTCGATCCTCGTAAACTTCTTGCTCCTGGTGCTGAGGCAATCAAAGCAACAGTTAAAGAAAAGATGGAACTTTTCGGATCAGTTGGAAAAGCTGAATAGGAAAATTGCACATACGAGTTTAAAAAAACTTTATGAGTTATAGTAAAAATTTATAAAACTTAATTTTTTTAACATTAGTCCTTGATTTTTACTCGTTAATAGAGTATCTTAATTTCAGAAATAATGTTAAGCGAAATGAACGAGGGTGTTCCACATGGTTGGAGTGCCCTCTTTTTTATTAAACATTATTGAAAATAACAATTCACTCAAGGGGATTGATGAGCAGAAAGGAAGTAAGATATGAGCGAACAGGAATATTTCAACGTAGCGGACATCTTTGGAGAGAACGTATTCAATGATGCAGTAATGCAGGCACGTCTTCCAAAGAAAGTTTACAAGAAGCTTCATGAGGTTATGGATGAGGGAAAGGAACTTGATCTCGAGACAGCAGATGTCATTGCACACGAGATGAAAGAGTGGGCAATCGAGAAAGGTGCAACACACTATACACATTGGTTCCAGCCACTCACAGGAGTTACAGCAGAGAAACATGATTCATTTATCACTTCTCCAATGCCGAATGGAAAAGTGCTTATGAGCTTCTCAGGAAAAGAATTAATAAAAGGTGAGCCGGATGCTTCATCATTCCCATCAGGTGGTCTTCGTGCTACATTCGAGGCAAGAGGATATACAGCTTGGGATTGTACATCACCTGCATTTGTAAGACAGGATGCAGCAGGTGCAACACTTTGCATTCCAACAGCTTTCTGTTCATATACAGGTGAGGCTCTTGATCAGAAGACACCTCTTCTTAGATCAATGGAAGCAATCAATGATCAGGCACTTCGACTTCTTAAATTATTTGGAAATACAACATCAACAAAGGTTACACCTTCAGTTGGACCAGAGCAGGAGTATTTTATCGTAGATCGTGAGAAATACTTACAGAGAAAGGATCTTATTTTCACAGGACGTACACTTTTCGGAGCTATGCCTCCAAAAGGACAGGAGATGGACGATCACTACTTTGGAACTATCAGAGAGAGAATTGCAGCTTACATGAAAGATGTAAACAAAGAGCTTTGGAAGCTTGGTGTAGCTGCAAAGACACAGCATAATGAGGTAGCACCTGCACAGCATGAGCTTGCACCAATTTATGCAGAGTGTAACGTAGCAGTAGATCACAACCAGCTTACAATGGAGACATTAAAGAAAGTTGCAGGACGTCACGGACTTCAGTGCTTACTTCATGAAAAACCATTCGCAGGAGTAAACGGATCAGGAAAGCACAACAACTGGTCAATCACTACAGATGATGGAATAAACTTACTTGATCCAGGCGATACACCTCATGAGAATATTCAGTTCTTACTTGTACTTACATGTATCTTAAAGGCAATTGATGATCATGCACCATTACTTCGTGCATCAGCAGCAGATGTAGGAAATGATCACAGACTTGGAGCTAATGAGGCACCACCTGCAATCCTTTCAGTATACTTAGGAGATCAGCTTGGAGATGTATTAAACCAGCTCATCTCTACAGGAACAGCTACACACAGCTTAGAGGGTGAGAAACTTGAGACTGGTGTTAAGACAATTCCTGATTTCATGAAGGACGCTACAGACCGTAACCGTACATCACCATTCGCATTTACAGGAAACAAATTTGAGTTCCGTATGGTTGGTTCACAGGATTCTGTTGCACAGCCAAATGTCGTACTCAATACAATCGTAGCTGAGGCATTCTCAGATGCATGCGATATACTTGAGAAGGCAGACAACTTTGATCTTGCTGTACATGATCTCATCAAAGATTATGCAGTTGCACATCAGAGAATTGTATTCAATGGAAACGGATACTCAGATGAGTGGGTAGCTGAGGCAGAGAAACGTGGACTTCCAAATATCAAGTCTATGGTAGATGCAATCCCAGCATATGTTGCTCCAGAGTCAGTTTCAGCATTTGAGAAATTCGGTGTATTTACAAAGACAGAGCTTGAGAGCCGTGCAGAAATCGAGTACGAGACATATGCAAAGACTATCAATATAGAAGCAAAAGCAATGATCGATATCGCTGGAAAGCAGATCATTCCATCAGTTATCAAATATACAACATCACTCGCACAGTCTGTAAATGCAGTAAAGAGCGCTGTTGCAGATGCAGATGTATCAGTTCAGGCAGAGCTTCTTACAGAGACTTCAGCACTTCTTTCTGACACAAAGGTTGCGCTTGCAAAACTTAACGATGTGACAGAGAAAGCTGGAGCTATGGAAGAGGGAAGAGATCAGGCTGTTTACTACAGAGATGCTGTTAAAGCTGCAATGGATGAGCTTAGAGCACCAGTTGACAAACTTGAGATGATCGTAGACAAAGAGATGTGGCCAATGCCATCATACGGAGATCTTATCTTCGAGGTATAATTACCTTAATATCTGATTATACATAATATATAGTCAGAGCAGATCAACATAATACAGATAAAATGGAGACATTTTACGGAAACCACGAAGCTGTGGATTTTGGTAAAGTGTCTCCTTTTTTATTAGATGAAAAAATGAAAGAGAGGACAAAACTATGACAGAAGAGATTAGTGGAGTAATTTTCGGAGTCTGGTTCCTTATAGGAGCGGCTTTAGTATTCTGGATGCAGGCAGGTTTTGCTATGGTAGAAGCAGGTTTTACCAGAGCAAAGAATACCGGTAACATCCTTATGAAAAACCTTATGGATTTCTGTATTGGTACAGTTGTATTCATCCTTATAGGTTTCTCACTTTTATTAGGTGAAGATGTACTTGGTTTTATTGGAAAACCTGGATTTGATATCTTTACATCATACCAGAATTTTGACTGGTCAAACTTTGTATTTAACCTGGTTTTCTGTGCGACAACAGCAACTATCGTATCAGGAGCTATGGCTGAGAGAACAAAATTCATCTCATATTGTGTATACTCAGGAGTTATCTCAGCACTTATTTATCCAATTGAAGCACACTGGATCTGGGGCGGTGGCTGGTTATCACAGCTTGGTTTCCATGATTTTGCAGGATCATGTGCTATCCACATGGTAGGTGGTATCAGTGCTCTCGTTGGAGCAAAAATACTTGGACCTCGTATTGGTAAGTTTACTAAAGATAAGAGTGGCAATATCGTAAAAGTAAATGCTATACCTGGTCACAATATCACAGTTGGAGCTCTTGGAGTATTTATCCTCTGGCTTGGCTGGTATGGATTTAACGGAGCAGCTGCAACAACAGTAGATCAGCTTGGATCTATTTTTGTAACAACAACAATCGCACCTGCACTTGCAACAGTAGTATGTATGATCTTTACATGGCTTAAATATGGCAAACCTGATGTTTCTATGTGTCTTAATGCATCACTTGCTGGTCTTGTAGCTATCACAGCAGGTTGTGATGTAACAGATGCATTCGGAGCCATCGTTATTGGTTCTGTTGCAGGACTTTTAGTAGTATTTGGAGTATGGCTTCTTGATTATGTATTAAGAGTTGACGATCCGGTTGGAGCAGTTGCAGTACATATGATGAATGGTATCTGGGGAACTATTGCTGTTGGACTTTTCGCAACAAATAGTGCACCTGAATATTCAATAGCCGATGCAAGCGGAAATGAGCTTGTCGGACTTTTCTATGGTGGTGGATTTAAACTCTTAGGACTCCAGCTTACAGGATTTGTTTCAGTTGCAGCATGGACAGCAGTAACAATTACAATCGTATTCCTTGTTATAAAGGCTACACTTGGACTTAGAGTTTCAGAAGAAGAGGAAATCATCGGACTTGACCCAACAGAGCATGGTCTTCCATCAGCATATGCAGGATTTGCTATCATGGACGTATCAGGTGATGTAATGGATGTCAATGAAAATACAGATCTTGGTGCTTCTGAATATGCAGCAGCATCAAAGGCAAAGGTAGATGCAGCAGTACCTGTTGTATCAGCACCTTCAGTATCACCAAGTGGTATCCACAAAGTGGTTATCATTGCAAAACTTACAAGTTACGACAAGCTTCGTAAGGCTATGAATGATCTTGGAGTAACAGGAATGACAGTAACACAGGTAATGGGCTGTGGTATCCAGAAGGGTGCCGGAGAGAAATACCGTGGAGCTGAGCTTGATGCAACTTTACTTCCAAAAGTTAAAGTAGAAGTAATAGTTGGCAAAATCCCGGTAGAGAAAGTTATAGAGACAGCAAAGAAGACTCTCTATACAGGACATATCGGAGATGGAAAGATCTTCGTTTACGACGTGGCACAGGTTGTCAAGGTTCGTACAGGCGAGGAAGGAATTGCGGCATTACAGGATGTAGAGTAATGCAAATTATATCTAATCCCCTTAGCATATATACATCAACAAGAAGAACCCTCAGGGCGAAAGCTCTGAGGGTTTTTCTGTGTGAGTGGCTGGTGTGGAATTTGTTTGATCCGCCGGTGCTGTAGTATCAGTATTAGATGTTGAATTATCGAGTAATGAGCCGGTATTATGGAGAGTACATGTTGTATTTAAGAACGCATCATCTACCATATACTCGCTGTCAGCAGTTCCTGATGAACCGCCTGTCATAAATACTTTTGACTCGACATTTGGACAATACAGACTTGCTATTGTACCTGAGTCGGTACATATATCCAGTGCAATATGGTGATCGCAGTTATCTGTCGGAACATTTGAAGAGTCGAAATATTCTGTTTGTACCATAGATCCTCTAGGATCATTGTCACATACTCCTTCCAACGGGAGAAGTCCTGATTTGCTACATATTGCTGCTTCTGTTATACCTTGCGGCTGTGTAAAATCTTTTGCTTCAAGTCCTTCGTGGATTCTGCTCATGGCAGCTTTCCATATGTTCTTAGGATATGAAGTGAGGGAACCGGATTGCTTTGAGTTGTCATCATAACCGCCCCACACTACACAAGTGTAGTAAGGTGTATATCCTGCCCAGAGTGCATCGCGGTTGCTGGTAGTAGTTCCTGATTTACCAGCCTGGGCTATCTGACTGTCAAAGTGGGCTTTTGTACCTGTACCCTGTGTCATAACATCCTTCATGGCATCTGTTAAAAGCCATGCAGTTGTATCTTTAAGTACAGTGCGCTTTGTCTGTGTGTTACTCTTGTCGAGAAGTACATTTCCATCATGGTCAAGAACCTGTGTATAGAATTTTGGTTCCATGTAGGTTCCACCATTTGCTATTGTGGCATATGCACCGGTAAGTTCAAGGTTTGTAACACCTTTTGTCAGACCACCGAGTGCCAGAGAAAGGTTTTTATCGTCGTCTGTAAGCGTTGTAATACCGAAATCCTCAGCATATCTGTAACCAAGCTCAACTCCTATCTCCTGAAGGGTCTTGACAGTAACGATGTTGATAGACTTGGTGATTGCCCAACGGATAGATGTAAATCCACCATAACTGTGATCGTAGTTGTTAAATGTTTTGGATCCAACTGTAAAAGGTGCATCGTCCTGAACAGTAGCAAGTGTCATCCCACCGCTATCTAAAGCCGCAGCGTAACAGCCGATGATCTTGAAAGTGGATCCTGGCTGTCGGCATGTATCTGTTGCACGGTTCCATGTGCGGTTTCCGGATTTATCCCCACGACCGCCTACTAGAGCCTTTACTTCGCCGGTGCTTTGATCGATAACGGTCATGGCAACCTGTGGCTCTAGGGTGATATTTATGGATTCTGAACCATCGACTAGTGTATCGCCCTCTTCCAATACGTCCTGTTCGTACTGAGCAATTGCGGCATAACATTCGTCTGTACTATCGTAATTTATCGTAAAGTCTTCGTCGTTGTTTGCTTTCTTATAATAGGAGAGCATAGTCTGATTGGTGTAAGTCTTAAAAGAACCATCAGACTTTTTAACCTCAAAAGAAAGCTGGAATGAATACTTTGCATCGGCAGGGTAATTTGAAGGATTATTTGCTTCCTCATCACATATTGCCTGCATATCAAGATCCTGAGTGGATTTTATCGTAAGTCCACCCTGATATATCATCTTGTAGGCTTCTGTTTGTGAGTATCCTGCACTGATGAGATCATCATATACATTGTCAATAAGAGCATCCACAAAGTAAGAATTTACAGAGCCAGAGTCACCTGAATTATACTCGGCAATCCTTGAATATACATCATCTGCCATCGCCTCATCATACTGAGCCTGTGTGATATACCCCTGCTCTTTCATGTTGGTAAGGACTTTATTCCTGCGCTTTGCATTATCATCCGGATGAGTGATAGGATTGTAGCCTGTAGGATTCTGGGTGATACCTGCGATAACAGCTGATTCGGACAAGGTAAGCTCTGAAACATCCTTATTAAAATACTTTTTGGATGCAGCCTGGACACCGAGGGTGTTAGCTCCAAGGTTTACGGAGTTCATATAATTCTCTAGAATCCAGTCCTTATTATCGACCTGTTTTTCGAGTTCTAAGGCAAGATACTGTTCCTGAATCTTTCGCTGTAGTTTTTCAACGAAGGATGTCTCGCTCGTCCAGCTTGTAAGCACGTTGTTCTTGATAAGCTGCTGGGTGATTGTGCTGGCACCTTCACTGAATCTGCCCTTTGATATGCCTGATACAAAAGCTCTTCCGATACCATGCAGGTCGATGCCGTTATGTTCGTAAAAACGTTCATCCTCTATGGCAACGAATGCATGCTGTAGTTCTATAGGTATCTCATCGATAGTAACATACTGTCGATTTGCTCCCTGTCCTACAAGTGTTGCTGTTTCTTCACCATTGGATGCCAAAACGGTAGTTGAATAGCCGGTAGGTGTAACGTCAATGGCAGAAATATCCGGTGCAGAATCAATGATCCCGGACATGATGCCAATTCCCGAACTGATACCGGCTGCACCTGCGATAATGACCACTGTGAGAAATACTTTAAGGACTATGATCTTTACTTTGTTTGCGATCTTGGTCTTTTTTGAATCATACTTCTCAAGCCGGTGCATTGTAGCACTTTTGCCGTAATTCATATATAGGCCTCCTTATAAAGATTTGAAATCTTGTTTGTCATGAGTGTCCAAAAAGCAATACTTTTGATTGCATAGTGTGACATGCAATACAAAACACACTCTACATAATTATATCAAACTTAACTAGTAAATGCAATTTACATAATTTTGGTTTTCGTATATACTTGTTATAAATAATTGAAGTTCGGATGAGAAAAGGAAAAGGTATATGTCAGAAAACTGTAACGGATACCGCGTTGTATACAAGGGCGGTCAGGATGAAATAGTAGAAAAAAAATCGCGCTTTATTGCAACGGTAAAGCCTGTAGAAACAGAGGAAGAAGCTGTATCCTTTATAAATGAGACAAAAAAGAAATACTGGGATGCCAGGCATAATTGCAGTGCATTTGTGATAGGAAAAAGGCATGAGCTGACGCGTTGCTCGGATGATGGAGAACCAGCAGGTACAGCGGGCAGACCAATGCTTGATGTCCTCCTAAAAGAAGATATTCACAATGTGGCAGTGGTTGTGACTAGATATTTTGGAGGAGTGCTGCTTGGAACAGGAGGATTGGTAAGAGCCTATCAAAAGGCTGTGCAGCAGGGACTTGCAGCAAGTGAAATCATAGAAAAGAAAGATGGAACAATCCTTTTTATAAGAACCGACTACACCGGAATAGGTAAATTGCAGTATCTTTTTGCGCAGGAGAAGATCACAGTGATGAATACGGAATATGCTGCAGATGTGCTTGTAAAGGCAGTTATCCCAATGGAGGACAAGGATCGCATAGAAAAGACTATCATTGAGCAGACCAATGCCACTGCAAAGCTTGAATGGGGAGATGATATTACATTTGCTGGATACAATGGAGAAGTGCTAGTGTTTGAAAGCTAGTTATGCCGACATTGAAGATTATATCTGAGTGGAAATAATAATTAAAAACACAAAAAGTGCTTGACACCATATGGTGATGTATGTATAATATTATTTGTTGAGAAAACATTGGCCCATCGCCAAATGGTAAGGCAACGGACTCTGACTCCGTCATTTCAAGGTTCGAATCC
>CAVICC010000019.1:0-36917 GCA_963641405.1 bacterium
ATCAAATGATTAAAACTGTAATTGTCGAGGACGATCTTATGGTCGCAGAAATAAACAGCCAGTTTGCTTTAAAAACTCCCGGCATCCAGATTGCCGCGACTTTTCACAATGGAACTGACGCATTAAAATTTTTAAGTGAAACCCCTGTGGATCTGGTATTGCTGGATCTGTATATGCCAGGCTATTCCGGTCTTGAGCTGCTGCGTGAACTAAGACTTCAGAATAATGATGTGGATGTGATAATGATAACTGCCGCAAAGGATGCGGAACACATTAAAGAAGCACTCCATCTCGGCATAACAGATTATCTTATCAAGCCTTTTAAGTATGAACGTTTTTCAGAAGCCTTAAATAAATATCTTTTAAAGCACAAGATCATGGAAAACGGTCTTGAATTTACCCAGTCGGATATTGACCAGCTTCTTCAGACGCGCCCTATATCAGCCAAAAGTAAAGAGCTTGAACTGCAAAAGGGTCTCCAGAAGAAGACCCTTGATCTGATATTAATATGTTTGAATGAACATAAAGGCGAATATCTCACGAGTGAATTTATCGCCTCTGAGGTGAGTCTCTCACAGGTTACTTCCAGACGCTACCTGAATTACCTAGTTGAAACCGATACCATAAAAAGCCGTATCGACTACTCAACCGGTGGACGGCCGTGCATGGAATATATGCTTAATTAGCAATGTGGCAACATACTATTCACAATCAAATATGCATTTACTTTCTATCAAACTGCCATACTCTGATTTCCATTTCAGGTGCAGTTCACTGTTATCCCATGTCACCAGTGCATCCTTGTCCATATCCAGTGCGATCATAAGATCATACCTGTTTGGGCGGGCGATGACATTGTCCTTTATTATCACATCGTGTATACCCGGTATTTCAACCGCGCTCTCATATAATGAGCGTACTTTCTGTGATGTTTCCTGTTTATCAACATTGTCTTTCCATTTTACAATAATGTGGTGAATCATATTTTTCCTCCTTTTACAGCACATGATAATACGGACAAATGTCCTCATATGTTCCATCCTTCATACGGAAACCGCCCGGTATCGTACCAAGCTGTACAAATCCAAGTCTCTCATATAGATGGCGCGCATGTACGTTTGATGCAACCACTGCATTAAACTGCAATACTCCAAATCCATGCTCTTTGCCCTGAACGAGACAATCTTTTACAAGTTTTTCTCCGATATGAAGTCCTCTTGCCTCCCTGTCAACCGCATAACTGGCATTACAGATGTGTCCGCAGCGTCCTACATTGTTTGGGTGTAATATGTAGAGTCCATAGATCTTTCCGCTCTCTTTATCCTCCGCAACAGCCGTGTAGGTCTGCTGTGCGAAAAATTCAGCACCGCTTTCGTCTGTCAGATTTTCTTCCTGTGGAAATGCTACTCCATCCTCCACAACCTGATTCCAGATGCGGATGAGATCAGAAAGATCCTTTTGCTCGTATTTTCTGATGATGATGTTTTCTGCGTTGTTCACTTGATTTTCCTCTCTTCTACTACACTGTTAATTTTCATATTATAGTTAACCTTTCACTCCACCGGTTTCCATTTAGGGTTCATAAGTAAGCACTTTTCTCTGAAAAAATGCTTGATCTTACCAGAGTCATTACTTTCATAATATTCTACAAGCAATTCCTTGAAATTATCAATTTCATCGTATGGTATTGAAAAAATTCCAATATCATCCTCCATCATTATCTTATTACACATAAGCTGAGCTACCCTTTTATTTCCATCAAGGAACATCTGTGTTCTGGCAATGAAACAAAACATCTCCAGCGCAGCCTCTAAACGATTTTTCATATTGGCAATTTCTTCAAGTTTATTTATGATAACAGTTTCCTGAGGTATCTCCGGAACCCATGAAGTACCACCAATGGCAACCGGCACTGTTCTTATATTCCCTGCATCAAATGATAACTCTTCCATGCAGATTTTATTAAGTTCACGCAAATACGAAATATTGTCAGGGTAATCTATGTTATCAAACAAAAAGTACCATGCCCGTTTCATATTCACTATAAATAATACTTCATCACGCTTTGTCTGTACCGGTAGATTCGAAAGAATTTTTTCCGTATTTGGAAAAGTCGTTCCCAATCCTTCAATACCAGCACTCTTCCATATTGAGTCAACCAACTGTCTTTTTCCCATGGATATGGACATATTATTCATATATTTCGCCACCTCATTTCTCAAAAAACTTATAACTGCATTATTGCAAAACTTACATTTATGTATTCAGACTTGCAGATACTCCATGAATTTCCTCGTTGCCGGTGTAAGCTGCTCCTTATTTTTTACCGCCAGACATATTTTGCGGTAGTAAGGTTTTGCCAGTGGTCTGATCTCAAGCTGATAAGGTATGCGTTTTAAGATCATATCCGGCAGTATACCGATTCCAAGTCCTTTTTCTACCATGGACATTATAGCAAAGTCCTCCCATGTAGTAAATCGGATATCCGGATGGACGTTGCTCTGCTCAAGTATATCGGAAACCTCAGTTTTTCCGCCATGCTCTAGCAGTAAAAACGGCTGATCATTCAACTGCTCTATCCTGATTTTTTTCTTCCTGGCGAATGGATGTCCTACAGGCAGCACCACCTTGTACTCGTCATCTTTGAGTTCAATGACATCAAGTGATGTATCTGATGGCTTGCGCAGAAATCCGCAGTCCACGCGCCCCTCAGCTATCCATCTTTCCACCTCGTCATAATCTCCTAAAAGCAGCTCATACTCTATCCCCGGATAGTCCTTTTGAAATTCTGCAAAAATATCCGGCAGCCAGTTTATTGCCACACTTGAAAATGTACCGATCCGTACCATTCCGGTTTCTATCCCATTCATCTGATTTACAAAATCATCCAGCTTGCGGTAATCATTTATTATGTTCCTGACATACGGCAATATCTGTTCTCCCGATGAGGCCAGGCATATCCCGGCACGACTTCTCTCAAGCAGTATCACGCCCCACTCTTTTTCCAGATCCGCGATCATTTTACTGACAGATGACTGCGCATAATTTAGCTTTTGTGCCGCTTTTGTAAAACTTCCAAGCTCAACCGTTTCCACAAAAGCAATGTATTTTAGCAGGTTATTATCCATAGTATTTGTATTCCTTTTTTCGATATATAGTATCTATATCATTCGTTTTTCTTATTCTAAAGCAAGACTTATAATAATTCAAGTGAGATTGCCATATCACAATGCTTATGAAAAACATTTAATAAAGCACGTAAAATATGTCAATCTACATATGAATTTATAAACAATACAAGAGGAGTAACTTCATGAAAATAAAAGCTAATAGTAAAAATATAGATATGCTAAACGGACCACTAACCTCAAGACTTCTTTTATTTACACTGCCAATCGCCTTGAGCAGTATCCTGCAGCAATTGTTCAACGCTGCCGACACCTCAATCGTTGGCTTTTTCGGTGATCCGTATGCGCTTGCCGCGGTGGGCACTAACGGTGAAATAATTGCTCTTATCGTCACATTATCATCAGGACTTTCGATCGGTGTAAACATACTCGTAGCCAATAAAATAGGACAGATCAAAATTGCCCCACAGGATCAATTATTGATGTGCAGGGCAAATAAATCAAACGATATTATTTCAATTGTTCAGACTTCTGTTGCGTTCGCTTTCGTTTTTGGTGTAGCATTTGCGATTTTAGGACAGGCTGTTACACTGCCTCTGCTCAAACTGATCCAGACTCCTGCCAATATCATGTCTGCTGCACAGATATATCTTCGCATCTATCTGCTTGGATATCCGTTTTTACTGCTGTATGATTTTGGAGCGGCAATACTGCGGGCGCAGGGAAACAGCCGTTTTCCGTTTTTCGCGCTTGTGATATCAGGTATTTCCAATGTGCTGTTAAACCTGCTTTTTGTGATCGTATTCAGACTCGGTGTGGCCGGAGTGGCGATAGCTACGGATATTTCTACCATGATTTCGGCTGACATCGTGCTGTACTACATATTTAAAAATTTATTTCCGAACCATCACCCACAATATAGAAACCTTACATTATTTCTCTCTAATATACAACCAAAATATATTAAAAAAATCCTCTTTATCGGCATTCCTGCCGCCTTGCAGGGTTCAGTATTCTGCTTTGCAAATATTTTTGTACAGGCATCCGTCAACAGCTTCGGTGCTTTTGCCATCTCCGGAAGCACGATTGCCATGAACTTTGAATATTTTGCCTATTATGGCATCACCGCCTTCGGACAGACAGCAACTACCTTTGCCAGTCAGAATTACTCAGCCGGAAAAATTGCCCGCTGTAAGAAAATCCTTATGCTTTGTCTGATTTTCTCTATCCTGACAAGCATTGTGATGATCGCGCCTATAATCATATTCCGCGATTTTTTCTGTGGACTTTTTACAACGGAGCAGCTTGTCATGGAAAATGCCATTCTTCGCATCATGTGCATATTGCTGTTTGAACCTATATGCTGTTTCTACGAAATCCCGGCAGGAGTATTGAGAGGCTGCGGTCATTCCGTACTTCCTGCGGCAAGCACAATAATCGGCACCTGCGTATTCCGTATTGTGTGGATCTGCACGATATTTAACATTGATACATCACTTTCGGTTTTGTACGCGGCATTTCCGTTGTCATGGTGCTTTACAATAATACTGATCTGGATATGTTTTGTGATTTCAAAACCTTTCTCACGACTAATCTAAAGTCTGATTTTAGATTAGTCGGTATTTTTAAATGAAACTAATATTTTTTATTCTTTAAATTCATTTAATAATTAATGATATGCATTTTTCAAGGCACACAAGCTGCACATCCGGAATTCCATTAAATACACACGGCACAATATCAACTTCCTGATACCCAAGATTATGATACATCTTTCTGGCTCTATAATTGATCACATTTGTATCCATACGCAGTTCCTTACAGTTATGCTGCTTTGCGTATTCTTCGTAAAATGAAACAAAAGCTTTTCCATATCCCTTTTTCTTCTCAAACGGATCAACAACAAGTGTATGAAGCACCATTACCTCATCCTCTTTTGCCTCATGCTTCCACGCAGCATCTGCATACTCCGGGACCTGAATCTGATTAATGATCGCTACCGCTACAATACGGTTTTCATCCTCCATTACAAACAAATCGTTTCTTTCCAGCGCAGCTTCCGCTGTTTTTCTTACCGGATAAATATCCCTGTTCCAGCCGATCGTTGCCATTCCATTTTCTTCCTCGTCATGAATATGGTTGTATATCATTTCAACCCTGTCAAGATCCATTTGTTTTGCACTTCTGATATTTATCATAAAAATCTACTTCCTTATTACAAGCATTTTATTTGCATTTTTCCTGCCACCTCTTTCGCGGTCATTATAATCCTATTTCGCTACTATGCAAATATGGAAATAGGACAAAAAGTAATTGTTTCCCCAATAATACAATCATTTACAGTATAAACTCCATCTGGCGTTCCTTTGTCTTAAGTCCCATCTTCTCGTAAAATTTCTCAGCAGATGTATTTCCACTCCATACATTAAGAGTTACCTCATAGCATCCAAGACGCTTTGCCTCGCTCTTTACATGCTCAAAAAGCTGCTCTCCGATATGTTGTCCTCTTGTCTTTGCATCCACACACAGATCATCTATGAAAAGCGAGGTAAACGGTACCATATTGTTAGAAAATGGCTGCTGTCTTATCTGGCAGAATGCATATCCCATGCAGACATCGTCATCATCTGCTGCAACATAGATTGGCTTTGTATCGTCCTTTATCATTTCTGCAAGCTCATCATTTGTATATTTTGTCGTTCCCGGGATAAAAATATCCGGTCTGATGTCGGCATGGATCTGAAGAACCTGCTCTAATAATTCTATAAGTCTTGGGATGTCTTTTTCCTGTGCTCTTCTTATGTTCATTTCTGTGTTTCCTTCTTTCTACTTTGTTCGTAACTGTTCAGTACCTTCACAGTTGCGAGCCGCAAGCGCATTAGAATCAGCTTCGCTGATGGGCGCTTGCTCCTACATAATATACTTTTTCTTACGAAATATGCGGTACCGCATATTTCTGTACTGAATAGTTACCTTTGTTCTATATATTAATCTACATTTTGATGTAAAAGCTATTACATTTCAGAATAAATCCAGCATATTGTCGAGATATATCCTCTCTCTTACGTGTATCTGATACTGCGGCTTTGTCATATAATAAAGCAAAAATTCCAGTATAAGAGCACTTCCCAGCCCTCTTCCCTCTATTTTAAAATTACTAAATCCCATTGGCAGGTAAGTATTTTTTATATCATTTATTCCGATAAATCCCGGATTTTCCATCGCCTTTGAAAAGAGATATCCCTGCTCCGAGTCAGTAGCCTCGCAGTAATGCTCCGTACAATCCTCTCCAAGATTTTTGTGGCTTACTGTCTCATAACATTTCTTCCTGTCCTTGCAGCCAAACCAGCAGCACTCATTGCATAAAAATTCTACTTTATCCTTTTGAGGCTGTGATAATGACTTCAGTTTATCAAATGACCTGTTAAGCCTGAAATCAGGAACAACATAGCGGAAGTCTTCTCTGTTTAATTCATTTTCAAATTCACAGAAATCCGTCAGGACCTTGGTGGTCGAAGACACAAAATGAAAATCAGGGTAGTTTTCTTTTATGTAATTGAGCAGAAGATCCGAGTAGATAATTATTCCATTACTTATGTTATATTCATCACTACATCTGTTATCACTACCTATATGATCTTTTATATTCTTACTACTATTGTTACTGAATATCCTGCACAGCTCGTTACATTTTCTATCCGAAAGGTGCTCCTCCGTAAGCAATGAATTGCTAAAGGTAAGTCTCGCGGATATACCATATTCCTGCATCAGTTCCAGAACCTCATGAGGATCGTGCTCACCAAAACCGGCACGTCCTCCGCCCCATATGCAGTCTGCAGGTGCTCCGTATATCGAGCCTATATCGCACCAGTCATAGAAATATTCGCTGTGCTCACTGTACAATGGCAGGAATTCACGGTATAGCTCATAAAATTCAAATAAACCGGGTAGGTGATAGTGTGCTTGCATGTTGACTCCTTGCTTTTTTTATTTACTCAAACTTCCCACATGTTGTTTTTAGGAAAGGCCGCTTGTAATGTGGCCTGCGGCTGATACTTATGCTCATTCGAAAGCTAGATGCTTTCCCAATAACGAAAAAATGCAGCTATATGCTTAATTTGTCATATAGTTGCATTTTCCAAATCTTATTTTTACATATCGCGTGAGATTTCATCTATTAATTTAAGTTCTTCATCTGTAAATGGTGCGCATGAGATAGCCTTTACATTGTCGAGAATCTGCTGTGACTTTGATGCCCCTATCAGAACACTTGTAACTTCTTTGTGAGAAAGAAGCCATCCAAGAGCCATCTCGGCAAGCTTCTCACCTCGCTGTGTTGCCAGATCGTTGAGCTTACGTATCTGGTCAAGTCTATGCTCATCGAGATTACTTTCTTTTAAGAATCTGCCATCTGTGCGTATGCGGCTATCCGCTGGAATACCATTCAGATAACGGTCTGTAAGCTGTCCCTGTGCAAGCGGACTAAAAGTAATGAGCCCTTTATGAAGCTCAGCTGCAGCTTCCATTAATCCATTCTCTTCCACGGTTCTGTCGAAAATTGAATAACGGTTCTGGTTTATAACAAACGGGCAATGCAGTTCTTTAAGTATTGCAGCTGCTTTCCTTAAGGTTTTTCCATCATAATTAGAAAGTCCTGCATATATCGCCTTGCCACTATGTACAATGCTTGCCAGTGCTCCCATTGTTTCCTCCAATGGTGTGTCCGGATCCATCCTGTGATGATAAAAAATATCAACATACTCGAGGCCCATACGTTTTAGGCTCTGGTCGAGACTGGCGATAAGATATTTGCGGCTTCCCCAGTTACCATAAGGACCTTCCCACATATCATATCCTGCTTTGGTTGTGATTATCATTTCATCACGATATATCCCCAGATCTTCCTTTAGTATACGGCCAAAATTTTTCTCTGCACTTCCCGGCTTAGGACCATAATTATTTGCCAGATCAAACTGTGTGATGCCATTGTCAAATGCTGTAAAACAAAGCTTTTTCATGTTCTCAAAGTTTGCAGTATCTCCAAAATTGTGCCACAGTCCAAGCGACACCTTTGGAAGCATAAGTCCACTGTCTCCACAACGATTGTATTCCATAGTGTTATATCTTTCTTTTGCTGCAGTATACATATCTACCCTCCACTGTTTGATAATATATAGTTATACTATTGCCTCTCATACACGCGGTATCCATCTCTGCCATTTTGTTTTACCTGATACAATGCCTGATCTGCATTTTTGTATAAATCCATATACCTATCTCCGGCCTCCGGAGCATATGCGATTCCTATACTCGCAGTCAATCTCTCATCAAAATCCGGCAATTTCAGATCATGGATTTTCTCGATAAGCTCCTCTACCCTTGTTTTTACGATATCCCGAGATTCTACTTCAGACATAAATACAACAAATTCATCTCCTCCAATACGACCAACAACATCCTGACTCCTGAAATGATCCTTCAGCAATGCACCAAAACTCTGGATCACAACATCTCCAAAGGCATGTCCATATGTATCATTAATATGCTTAAACCTGTCCATATCAAATATGATAAACGCATGAAGGCTATTATTGTCAGTCTTACTGATCAATTCATTGATAAAATTTTCCGTAGCATTCTTATTATATAAGCCGGTCAGCGCATCTGTTCTTGCATAGCGAATCAGCGCCTTCTTGCTCTTGTTGTCCTTAACTATGATATATACTACAAGAAGCACTACCATGATAAAGAAGCAGATTATAAAGACAGCTTCATACTTTGATATGAACCTGTACGGCTGTTGTGCATCGCTAACCGGAAGCGCATAACATATCATCCAGTCATTTATCTCCAATGGCGCATATGACAGATATTCCTTTGAGCCTTGCCCATTTTCTGAACACACTTTGACAACTCCGCTTTGATGAGCCTCAAAATCCTCTTTTATATGATTTAATGAAGCATCATCTAATATTTCTACACCTTTATAGAAGTCAAAGAAGCTCTCTCCATAGCTGATCGTCTGAGATGTAGAATCACCATCATGCGCGATAATATTGCCTTCATTGGTAACAATCAAACTGTATCCAATTCCGCCAAATGCATCATTTAACATGATATGGCTAAGCTCTGTAACGTTATAAGAAGCCCCCAGCACACCGACAACCTGATCATCTTTCTTTACCGGCACGCTTAAGATTACACGCATTTCTTTGTCAACACTGCTTTCTAACGGATCGCTTAGCGAACGCTCACCCGCCATGGATTCAGTAAAATATCTGCGGTATGAGACATTCTTTACCTCACCATTATCATAATGTGCCGTTCCATCAGGCAAGATCAGTGCAGTAAGTTCCAGGTCTGTATAAGTATGTAGAGATGCGAGCATATCCATGTTGTCATCTGTAATCAACTCGTCAGACTTCCCAAGCACTTCTGCAATTCCCTCTAAATATTGGTAATGCACATCAAGCACTGTCATAATATGCTCACTCTGGCGCACAACTGTGTTCATAGTTCTACTCTTTGAGTTTCTGTCAATAGCCCTGTTCGTCATATAAATAAACAATGCAAGACCGACTGCAACAGCTGCGATAAAAATGCATATAGCTTTCGTATAGTATCTTGGTTCCCTATGTTTCTTCATATAAGCTCACCTCCACTCTGCACGCCAATAACATAAAATCGCTTCGCATTATATAAAATCAGTTGTCACTATTCATATTCGCCCTCGATAGCAAATGCATGGTTCATAGGCCCACTTCCTTTTCCAAGATCAAGCATAGCTTCAAGTGCACCTGAAATGTAATTTTTTGCGTGCCTTACAGATGTTTCAAGATCTCTTCCTTTTGCAAGATTTGATGCTATAGCAGAGGACAATGTGCAGCCTGTTCCGTGTGTGTTGGGATTGTCGATACGTTTTCCGTAAAACCATACCGGATTTTCCCCTTTCTGGAAAAGCAGATCATTCGCGTCATTTATCTGATGTCCGCCTTTTAAAAGCACTGCACAGCCTAATGTATCGCAGATGATCTCTGCGGCTTTTTCCATATCAGCCTCTGTTTTTATGTCCATCCCCGAAAGCACCTTCGCCTCAGGAATATTTGGAGTGATGACTGTCGCAATCGGCATTAATCTGTTTTTTAATGTGCTTATTGCATCTTCGCTTATAAGTCTTGCTCCACTCGTTGCTATCATTACAGGATCTACTACTATGTTTTTTGCATTATATTGCATAAGTTTATCCGCAATAGTTTCAATAAGCCTGATAGAAGAAACCATTCCTATTTTGACTGCCTCCGGATAAAAATCTGTAAAAATACAGTCAAGCTGTTTTGCAAGAAACTCCGGAGTTACCTCCATGATGTCTGCTACCCCTGTGGTATTCTGTGCTGTCAGTGCAGTGATCGCACTCATTGCATAGACACGGTTTGCTGTCATCGTCTTGATATCTGCCTGAATACCGGCGCCTCCGCTTGAATCACTTCCGGCAATTGTTAATGCTGTAAACATGTATCTCTCCTTTATTGTATACTGCGGTAATATGCTTCAAGCTTATCGCAGCATTCCCAAAATATCTTTTCCATATTCGGATCAAACTGTGTACCCATTCCCTCAATCATGATATCTTTTGCTTTATCATAACTCATTGCTTCTTTATAACAGCGTTTACTTACAAGTGCATCGTATACGTCAGCTATAGCCATTATCCTTGCTTCGATTGGGATCATTGAACCCACACGACTTTCCGGATATCCCTTGCCATCCCATCTTTCATGGTGATATCTTGCAATATTGTACGCCGTATCCACAAAATGCTGCTCTTCCACACCATCTAGCAGAATATGTACCATCTCACCACTTTTGGTGGAATGTGTTTTCATAATAGCATACTCTTCCTTTGTCAGTCTGCCTGGTTTACACAGGATAGAAGAATCGATAGATATTTTTCCAAGATCATGAAGAGGAGCTGCTCTTACTATGTCTTCTGCTAAAGTGGCACTAATTTTCGCATTTGGCATTTTCATGATCTCATCTATCAATATGCTGATAATATCGCTGGTTCTCTTTACATGGCCGCCAGTGTTGTCATCTCGGTTTTCTATGATATTTGCCATACCAAGAGTTATCTTTCTCTGAATTCCGGCAATATTTTCCGTTTTTCTTTCTATTTCCCTGCTCAGAGTCTCATTATAGGATGTCATGATCTCCATTGCTCTTTGCTCTTCAGTAGCATCACGGATATCAAATATATAACCAAGTGGTCTTCCATCTTTTCTCAACGAAAACCTGTCTATCTCACAAACACAGATTATGTCACCTATACTGAATTTTCTTGATGCTATCCCTTCTGCTTTAAACGCTTCGATCATTTCATAGAGTATAGGATTATCTTTTGAGATCACCTCATCTACTCTTTGGTCTCTGAGGAAAGGCATAAATTCAAAAGCCTTTTCGTTGCAGCTTTCAAATCTGTTACGCATATCAATCGCCACATAGCCTCTATTGCTGTGATATATCTGATGCAGCGAAATAACACATGAAATATCATGCATATGAGTATGATCGTATGAGGTCATGATTATAATGGATGACAATACATATAGATATGGCAATACTGAAAAATTGGTATCTATGAAATTAATTTCTATAAAATATTCGCCTGCATATATAACTACAAAAAGTACAGCTATCACAGAATAATTATAAAGTACTACCCTCGAGTGAGTGCCCTTTTTTACATATCCATTGATCAAAATAATTGTTATTGCAGCAACATTTAATAAAAGATATGCTATATGAACAATCTTTAAAGGGCCAAGTGTTGCCTGCGTTGCAACGCCATCTATCGTCTGTATTACCTTCAGTGATTTATAAAACAGTTTGGTCCCAAAGGATATCCACACAGTAAGGGCATGAATAAGTGCTATACCATATCCAACCAGCTTTACCCACGGTCTGATGGTCACACGAAGTGAATGAATCATGGCAAATATGGTCACCATAAGAAGTACGCTGCTGTCGATACATATAAAGCAAAGAGCAAGTTCTGCCGCCTCAGAGGTCGTAACCCTGGATTTGAGCCAATATCCCAATATCACAATCGGTATCAGCAGCACTATTGCCCAATCATAACTGTTGATGTTTTCATAGTTTTTTGATGCCATTATGATAACAACAGCAGCCGATATAATAAGACATATTTCTAAACCTATTGTTGCCATTTACCTAATAGTCTCCTTTACAAACATCCCTAATAATTTTATCCTCAGGTAGACAGTTCTCAACAGCAGCCTTTAGTTCGAACCATTTATCCAAAAAATATGGTATCATGTCCTGTATCATCTTTATGTTATCATGTATTGCAGCCTCTTCTAACATTGCAGCAAGTCCAAATGCCTGAAAGGCACCCATTATATTTGTTACAGCCTTCATGGCATGAACCTTTATCCTGAATTTTTTTATAGCTTCGTGCCTTTCTTCCTCTGAGCTTATACTATCAACATATGCTCTGAGTTCTTTCGCATCTGAATCAGCTGACATGACAAATTGTTTTAATACCATAAGGTAATCTTTAAGTCCACCCATACGAGTTACTGCAAATGCCACATCCACACCGGATATCACCGGAAGAGCTATTTCAGCCGCACTCTCTGTACTAAGCACTGTCTTGCAGTTATTCACACGTGAATCTTCTAACTCTATCTTACCAACTGGTGTCTCGTCTACAACATCCTGCTCTATCTCAAAGTAAAACTCACTGCCTTTTCCATACTGACTAATTACATGAAGCTCTGAATCCATCAACTTAAGTATTCCGGTCACCAGATTAAGTCCGATGCCAGTACCCTCAACACTGTGATTTCTTTTTTCATCAAGGTGAGTAAAGCGCGAAGAAAGTTTTTCCAGATCCGCCTCGTGTATTCCTATTCCTGTATCCCTAACAGAGATAAGCAGATGCACCATGCCATCATGGACTTTTCCAAATACGGAGAGTTTTACACTTCCGTCATCCGTGTATTTTGCTGCATTCATGATCAGATTTATGATCACCTGCTTTAGTCGTACCACATCACCGCTAAGTTTATCCGGAAGGTTTTCCGCTATTTCATATTCGAATTCAAGCTTATTAAACTCTGCCCTGCTTTTGACCATGCTTAGGACATCTACAAATAATTGTCTGACTGAGTAAGTCTCAGATACAAGTTCCATCTTATCTGCCTCGAGCTTTGATATATCAAGTATTCCATTGATAATAGACAAAAGCATATTAGATGCGCTATTTATATTTCTTGCATATGATTTTATAGCAGACTCCTGTGATTCCTTGAGTATCATCGTATTTAAACCGATTATTGTATTTATTGGCGTACGTATCTCATGAGACATGTTGGCCAAGAATGTACTCTTTGCCTTATTCTCGTGTTCGGCTTCCTCTGCTCTGTGAGACACAGCCTCAACCTCTGATTTTTCTTTGCTGATATTCTGGATTGTAAAAAGAACCTTCTCAAGCGGTTCATCTTCATTTTTGTCCATAGCAAAAAATCTTGTCCGACACCAGCCATAGTTTTTGCTGATATACTCAAATGCTATCGTGTTACGCCCTTCCAGACGCTGCTCCAACGTGGTAAAATCACAAAATTCCAATGCTATATCTATAAAGCTATCTACACTGTCAGATTCAAACATGCCTTTAAGCTGTTCACTTGCCGGCAAATTCGCTGGTCTTAATCTTTCCGACTCACTATCTGCAACCAAAGGTGTAAGTTCATTTGTCTTTATATTTATCATATATATTACAGAATACATATCCGACAGGCAGAGTATACCTGATTTTTTTATTTCCATTTCTTTGACGGCTTTTTTATATGTCATATCTGATACTATGTAAAGCATGAGCATAATAAGCCATATAGCTGTAAGTATTACTATAATGTATACATTATAACCGTCTCTGATATGTCTGTTATACGAATATGTAATATTATAGCTTGACATATCCGGCTCATCGAAATAATAGATGATAAATCCCATAGTAAGCTTTGTATTTTTATCTACAGGTAATTCGCCTTCTTTTTCAGATGGATAATATATCAGATAATCGCCTTCAGAAAGGGGTATAAGCAGATCTCCCTCAAATAAATAGTCAAGCTCTACATCTTCCGGTGAGCAATTGCGCAGATCAAGTGTCTGTACCTTTTCCTCTGTTTTCACATGCTGATGGATCTCTACAGTTCCACACCAGAACTGATTTATCATACAGTCACCTAATATATCTATGCGCATAGACCACTCATTGATCTCATAAGCAGAATTATTGACAAGAGCCCCCTCCATAGTCTGACCATTCAGATCCATCTGCTTACCATTAAGTTCAAAATCACGTTTTATCCATTTGTTTGCATCTCCGGCACGTCCAGCAATAGTCATACTTACTTCGCTGTCCGTGTCAGTACTTTTTACCACATGCTGTTTCTGATTAAAATTGAAGACATAAGAAGCCTCTGCAATTATTATAACAATAATAACTATAGGCAATAATATCAAAAAATTCCTTAACATGGGATTTCTTGTCTTATTTGTTTCCATTTTCCCTCCAATACGATGTCCATTACTCTACGATTTTTATTACATTATCCAATATATAACCAAATGTAGGTGCTGATGAATCAGCATTCTCTATATAAGGAGTCGTAAGATCTATCTTATCACTGTCGTCATCCGGATTTACCCCTGTAAATTCGCCTGAAAACACCTGAATTTTACCATTTTCGAGTTTCTCTACTGTCTCATCAACTATGTCATTTATATCAGCTGGAAGAATGGTATTGTTGACATCGAGTATACGCACCCATCCTTCTTTTAGCCCTGCCATAGCATCCTGCCCTATAACTTTTCCGTCTATACAGCTTTCTATCTTCTTCCCCTCTATAAGAGCTCCCACTGACTGTTTAAAATAATATGAATAATCGATCGAACACCCCGCAAGTGAGCGTGTCGGTGCAACATCTGTCATACTTTGATTGTATCCAACATGATATACCGGAATATTTTTTGTCGCATTTTCACAGGCAACAGCCGGTCCAACTGTGTCAGTATGCTGGGATATTATAACGCATCCCTGATCGATCAACTCTGTCGCAGCTTCTTTCTCTGCATAGTAATCATACCATGTATTTGTATATTTTACAAACATTGTGGCTTCTGGTACGACCGACTGTACCCCTAGGAAAAAGGCTGTGTAGCCTGAGATTGCCTGGGCATATGGAAATGCAGCCACAAAGCCAATTCGTGCCTCGTCTTTTGTTATGATTTTTGAATCTATCATTTCTTTTAGCTTTTCACCGGCTATCACACCGCACACATATCTGCCCTGATATATTGTTCCTGCGCATGTATGATAATTGGTCAGTACTTTATCGTCATTCGCATTATCCCCCAAAGGTACGCAAAAATCTATATCCGGATACTGTGCAGCTTTTTCTTTTACCGCTGTCTCGTAACCATAACTTGCAGCTATGATATAGTCGCATTTTTCGTCTATAAGCTCATCCAAAAATACTTCTGCCTGCTCATCGGCTACATTGTATTTTGTGATACAGTCTATCTTGTCACCGTATTCCGTTTCAAGACTATCTCTTGCTTTGATAAAATTATCCGTATAGGGAGTTATCGCATCCCCGGGAAATATAAATCCAACCCTAACGTGTTTTTCTTCGGTCCTAGTCATATTAAAAACGATAAAAGCCGCAATACACATCATAATTGATGTAGCGATACATAAGATATACCTTTTTTTCACCTTATCTATCCTCCTTTGACTTTTCATATAAAGCCGCAACATCAATAGTTCCGTCATCTATCAATGAAAGCAGGATATCTACCAATATTGGATCAAACTGTGTGCCAGAACAACGCTTAAACTCCGATATTACAAAATCAATATCAAGTTGCTTTCTATATACACGGTTAGCTGTCATAGCATCAAATGCATCAGCAATTCCAATAATTCTGGCCTCTATTGGAATTTCTTCTCCCTTTAATCCATTGCAATATCCGGTACCATCATATTTTTCGTGATGATACAGTGCTCCAAGATCAACATTTTCAATCATTTTAAAATCTTTTAAAATTTCTCCGCCTTTAATGACATGAGACTTCATAACGCCAAATTCTTCATCCGTCAGCTTGCCTGGTTTATTGAGTATTGCGTCTGGAATTCCAATTTTGCCGATGTCATGAAGCAGTGCCATCTGACGCAAGCTTTCGCATTTTGCCTCTGGATAACCAAGTCTTTGTGCGATCAGGACAGCATATTCTGATACCCTGTAAGAATGCTGGCTCGTGTTTGAGTCTTTTGCATCAACAGCCTTGGCAATAGACAAAATAGTTTCGTTACTCATCTCAACTTGTTTTTGTGCATATGACAACTCATATTGCTGCATTATAATTTTTTTCTGTGACTGTATTCTCGTAATAAACCATGTAAACCATGTGATAACAAGTCCGACAACAAACAATATATAAAACTGGAACCAATTATTCTGATACATTTCCATTTCTTTTATAACAGTATAGCTGGCTGATTCCAGTACCTCCCCACTAAAACTATCAAGTATTGATATATGAAATATATATTTACCTGATTTGAGGTCTGTATATGATACCTTGCTAAATTCACTAAGCAGACATACATTTTCGCTCGAATCATATCCTTCCAGATAATAGCTTATGTAAGGATCATAAACTGAATAATTTAGTATCTCAGGATCAAATGTGATCCTTGAGGCATCAGATGATATTTTGAGTGCATCAGATCTGCTTATCTCATATTTTGTTCCATCAACATCTGCGTAGTCCAAAAGCATACGATATGAACGTGCCGTTATACCATAGTCTGACATATCGATCGTTATCACACCATCTCCACAACACAGGTATAGCAATCCGTCATTGATGCACATCCATGAGTTCGCAGTAAGTGATGAGCGCAGACCTCTTTTTGTATCCATAAGCGGATAATCCTGTCTTGTATTTCCAATCAAATCTGAGGTTTTTGCTACATATATGCCAGCACTTCCGAGCACCCAGCAGGTGCCCTCTTCGCAGACCATATCGTAATTATTGCTGTATGGGAACTGATCCAGGCTTTTTATATCTCCATTTGAATACATATAGCACAACCCATTACTTGTAATAATAAACATGCCATCTGTCGATTCATCATAAACCATCCTGAGAATAACGCCTGAAGTAAGACCATCATCTTTGTTTATGTTCCTTACAACAGCATCATTTTCTATTACGCTTATGCCACCGCCATCAGAACCTATATATAATGCCCCTTTAAATTCAAGCATACACAGCGATTTTTCATTTGACAGGCCATTATCCAAAGTATATGTGTGCGTGACAACATCATCTTTTATTATTGTAACACCTGTATCCCCTGATACTGCAATACTTCCGTCCTTAAGTTCAAGAACGTCCCTAAATCGCGTGCCTGCTACACCATCGTCCTCTGTCAGAAATTTGATGTCATATCCGTCCTGTTCGTTAAGCCTTACCTTCCCAATACCAAGGCCAGTCGTTGCAAGCCATAAATTATTATTGCTGTCAGCTTTTACGCATCTCACTCTAGTATTTCCAATTGCCTTAGTTATGGAATTTTCAACCTTCGTATTATTTTTCTCATCTATAACAATCAGGCCTTTATCTGTACCACAAAAAAGAAGGTCATTCCATATTTCCGTAGAATTAACGACAGTTGAAGCAAGTCCTATCTGTGGAAACAACTCGTGGAAAGGAGATTTGCTCATCTTTAACAAACCTGATCGAGCAGAACTAAACCACAAATTCCCCTGATAATCAATGAGCATGCTGTAAATGGCACTAGTAAAATTGTCAGTATTTAACTTATCGTAACTATAGTCTTCATGTAATACTGCTATACCGTTATCTGAGCATATGAATATATCTTTATCATCTGTTTCATAAAAATAATTAAGCGTTTCAATATTATCGATCTGTATATCTTTTTCAAGCTGCGGACTTCCACTGCTCAAATCATATACATGTATTATATTTTCAGTTGTTCCACAGAGCAGCTTATTGTCGGATGTAAAGCAGACTCCCTTTATATTCCCCTGACACAGTGCCTTTGTGTACGATTCGTCTATCTGTCCATCTCTCATCCAGAAGATTTCGCCAGACTCTGTTGCAGCCACAACATTACCCTTTCTGTCAGATGTCATATGATACGAGTTCTTAATATTATCATGATTTGCTATAATCCTGGCACCGCCACTTAATGTCATTACAGAAATGCCATCTGTTGTAGCTATATAATAATTTCCATTTGAATCACTTATTATGTCCTTGACAGAGTTTGAAAGCAGTCCATCTTCTTCGTCTATTGTATTTACAACCTGCTCGTTTATCATAATAGAAAGTCCGTTATCATTCGTTCCTACAAGTAAACGTCCCTCATCATCGGTATAAAGGCTTATGACACTCTTTACTGTCGGTAATTCATTAAAAAGTTTGAATTTATTTCCATCATACTTATAAAGCCCTGCATAAGTGGCTATCCACAATTTTCCGTCTTTGGTCTGTTCTATATCGTTTGCTTCCCCTGAAAGCAAACCATCCTCACCTGAATACGTTTTCTTGAGATATGTATCGTAGTCTATATGCGTATCAGCAGCCAGTGCACTTGTATTTTTAACAAATAGACCTACTATGGCAAAAATTATAAATCCGCCTACAATTTTATATTTTTTATTTAATTTTTGCTTTGAATTTTGATTTGAATTAGGTGATTCTTCGTTAGAAAAGTACCTTGCCAGGTGGATAATTGCGTAGACAAGTTCTACCGATACCAGCTTGTCAAGAAATTCAACGCAGAATTGCCCCAGAAATAACGAAATGGCGCTATGAAAGCCCGTATTTTTACATAAGAGAGCGACCTGATCTCCCCATATATTCTGAACTGTTCCGTCATATATTGTAAACTTCAGTAATGTGGCTGAAACTGTAGAAAACAATGCTAACCCCATACCGAGAGTCATTGCTCGAAACCTGGTCTCAAAACAGCGTTTTTGCGCAAAATATCCCACTATGGCGCCTATAAATGCGCCAATAATAGAAAATGCAGTCTGCTGTTGCATAAATATGCCACATATGACATTGTTAGTCATTCCTACCACACCACCACATACTGGTCCGCCATAATATGCGATCAAAAACGTTCCTATAGAGTCAAGCCATATAGGAAACATATATTTATCAGCAATATATCTTCCAAACAGATCTATCAGTAGTGCAACTATTGTATAAATTATTATCAGATATTCTTTTTTTTGCTTCATTTGTGTACCTACCTCTTATAGAGAATATGATAGCAAATTACTCAAAAAAAATCCACAAATATAAATAATTCTCCCCCAAAAAGACCTTTTCTGTTTTTATTTTTCTCGAATTTGCTTGCCGCTCATATGCTCTATAGTTATCCCATAGACACGCACAGCTCTTCCATCCTTTTCTATCTCAGCATTAATTGTTGCCTCGTCTGGATAATATTTCTGAGCTATTTTTCTGGTAAGCTCTAGCGTGCGTTCCATGTCATCAAGCACCTTGCATTTTCCAAAAATAACTACACTCTGCATATATGGTGCCCATGCTTCATCTTCTTTTATAGTCTCATTGCCATAGACAGTGAAACACACTTTATCATCATTTTTGAGAGCATCAAACTTGTGTCCGGCTCCTGCTCCATGAAAATAAATCTTTTCAGCTGTCTCATCGTAGTAAAAATTTACAGGGACAGCATATGGGTATCCATCGTCTCCATTTACTGCAAACACACCTCGTCTTTCTGTGCGAAGAAGCTGTTTTGCTGTCTCAGTGTCGGTTTCTCTTGATTTTCGTCTCATTGGTCTAAACATTTTGATGCCCTCCTATATCTAAAACCTAGTACAAAGTTATTTATTCACTCAAACTTTCCACACGTTATTTTAGTGTGCGCCGCCTAGGATGTAGGCTGTACTAGTTTAGGAAGTTCTGAATAATAACTTCTTCAGCTTCTTCCTCTGTAAGTCCGAGTGTGCGGAGCTTAAGGAGCTGCTCATCATTTATCCTGCCGATCGCTGCCTCATGAATGATCGCAGCATCAATATTTTTCGCCCTGATCTCAGGGATTGATCCAACCTCTGCATTATCCATGATGATAGAGTCACACTGGATGTGTGCCTGACATTTGCTGTTTCCGATAGCATTCGGATGGAAGGTCTGGACGGAGTTTCCTTTTCCTACTGATCTGGAAACAATCTGTGCTGAGCTATCCTCTCCGTTTAACTGCACTTCGATATTTGACTCTGCTTTCTGATCTCCATCTGTCATGAGTCGCTCTGTGACATAGAGCTTTGCGTTTTTTGAAAGCTCCACATTAGTATCACGGACTGTAGAGTCAACACCCTTTATCTGCGCTGTATCGAGTGTGAAAACCGAATTTTCTCCCACAAATATATTTGTTACAGGATTGAGTACTCGTGCGCCTGTTCCGTTTCCTTCGCCATAGTGCTTTTCCTCATAACGTACATTTGCATTTTTACCAACGTGGAAAATGTGAATTCCATCGTGACGGCTCTCATTGCAGCCGCTGTTGTGTATTCCGCAGCCTGCCACGATCCTTACGTCTGCACCATCTTCCACGTAGAAATCATTGTATACAAGATCTGTCATACCTGATTTACTGAGTACTACAGGGATATAAACAGCCTCTCCGTCCGTTTTTCCATCGATATAAATATCGATACCCGGCTTATCCGTCTTTTTCTTTATCTTGATGTGCTCGCTGTCTCCGTGGCAGATCGATGTTCCGTTTTCACGCAGATTGAAAGCACCTGTCTGACTGAATTTGTTGTCATTTATGACGTCCAATACGCCCTCTGTTACATTGTCAAGTTTTACCATGTTATGATCTTCCCTCCAGTCTCTCTACGCATTTGTGGCATTTCTGCACACCATTGAGGTAAGGCAGTACTTCATCTTTTGTGCCGATCTTTCTGATCTCTCCGGCATCGATGATCATAATGCGGTCTGCCATGTTGATGATCTTTTCCTGATGTGATATCACGATAAGGCTCTGCTTTTTCTCGGTATGGATCTCCTCAAATTTCTGTATAAGCATTGAAAAGCTCCACAAATCAATTCCTGCCTCAGGCTCATCAAATATACAGAGTGAATGTTCTTTTGCAAGCACTGATGCGATCTCAATTCGCTTCATCTCTCCACCTGAAAGTGTTCCATCAATCTGACGGTAAATGTAATCCTTTGCGCAAAGACCTACCGCTGTAAGAAGATCACAACATTCTTTTTCCGAAAGTTCATCCTTTGCAGCGAGCTTGAGCAGTTTCATAACTGTCATGCCCTTAAATCTCGGTGGCTGCTGGAATGCAAAGCCTATTCCTGCGTTTGCCCTGTGGTTGATGTCAAGCTCTGTGATGTCCTGTCCGTCAAGTATGATTTTTCCGCTGTCCGTTGTCTGAATACCCATGAGTGTCTTTGCCAGAGTGGATTTTCCGCCTCCGTTAGGTCCGGTGATGACAAGCATTTCTCCGTCATCCACCTGAAATGATATATTGTTCAGAAGGCATTTTTTACCGCCCTCATCATCTACATTAAGAGTTAAATTTTCTGCTTTAAGCACGATTTTCACCTCGTTTTTTATTTATAATGCTGTTGTTTCTGCTTTTTTCTTTGCCTATTATAGCACAACTGTAAACGATTACATAGCATAAAAGCCGTGGTATTCGCTAAAATACATAGTGTCCATGGCTTTTCATTTAATGTTTGTTTTCATAGTTACATATCTGGATTGCCGCACCGTCTTCCATAACCGAAAAACCGTATTTCACATAAAACGGCACATTATTTTTATCCTCCGGCATTCCCTCGATATATAGAAAGTCTTTGTACTTTTCCTTGATATATTCGATCATCTGTCCGGCTATTCCCTGCCCCTGATAGTCAGGATGCACAAGTACATAATGTATCTGTGCGAGCATTTCTGTATCATCAAGCACTCTTGCCAGACCTACAAGTTTTTTATCATCCCACACGGTCAACACTGTTGATGAATGCATCAGTGCTTTGTAAAGTCTCTGAGGGTATTCGCCCGAAACCCAGCCTACCGACAAAAATAGCTGTTGCACCTGATCCTGAGTAAAAATTTTTTCTTCTGTGTATTTGAGCATTTCTGTTATTTCACCTTTAAAATTATATATATTTTTACATTCATTATTTTTATTGTATTATGCTAAAGTTCTTTTCCGATTGCTCTATCTGTGGTAATCGCATTTTTGGCACTGCGTCATCTCATTTTCCACATCCTCTTTGTAAAAAATATCCGACCACTGACAGATGCTTTGCAATATCGGAACTACCGAAGTTCCTTTTTCTGTGAGCGAGTACTCTACTCTCGGTGGTATCTCGTCATATGATTTCCTGTCAACTATACCATCAGCTATGAGATCCTTAAGTGTCGCGGCAAGAACCGCATCCGTGATATTATACATTTCCTTGCGGATCTCACTGTAACGCAGTTTCTTATTTGCTGAAAGCACACATATGATGCGCGATTTCCACTTGCCGCCAAATATCGCAAGCCCGTATTCGAGCGGACAACGTATATCATCCTCTAATTTTTTCTTGTATTTTGCCATAAAAAATCACCTTCAAGTTATTATCTTGTTTAAGTATAACTTGAAGGCAAAGTTTTTTGAAGTAACTATGAAATTTATTAGTGGGTTTTAGATTAAATTATATCTCTTTCTTGTTGTCTGCACCCGGTGTAGTGACGATCACTTTCTCAGGTGTGATAACGAGCGCACCCTTTGCAGTTGCAACTCCATTAAACATCTTCTCAACCATTGCTTTGAATGTGTTTACAAGCTCGCCCTCTGTGATATATTCTGCTGTTCCCTTAATCTGATAACCCTCAAGGCTCTGCGCATCATATGCAGAAATGGCGATCTTTCCGTCATTTGCTTTGATGTTTTTTAATGTTGTCTCAAGAAATACATCTCCGACAACCAGCTTTCCATCATCTGTTACATCCTTGAATGCAACTGGGACAACGTTTGGCTCTCCATCAGAGCAGGTTGCAAGATCCCACATTCCGTTTTTTAATACTTTGATCACTGCTTCATTTAACATTGAACATACCTCCATTGCTTTTGATATGCTCATGTTAATAAATTTACTAATGTTTTGGAAGATATTAGCAAATTTATAAGTCACTATTAAATTAGATAGTGATTTAGAATACAAGCCTCATCTGATGCCACACGACACCACCATGCACTGATTTGTCGGAAACTCCCTCATCCTTAAATCCGAACTTTGCATAGTAATGCACCAGCCGTTCTTTACAGGTAAGCACAAGTCCTTTTCTTCCCTGTGCTTTTGCATCCGCAATGGCGGCTTCTAATAATTGTCCTGCATATCCCTTTTTGCGGTATGCTGGTATCGTGTTTACTCCGAAGATCATCTGCCACTTTCCGTTTTCATCATGCATATCGGCTTTTTCGTACATCTCATCTGTCAGATCTGCCTCATCCGTGACAAATCCATCCACAAATGCGATCAGTTTCTCATCATCATACATGAGCCAGAAGTGATCTCCGTAGTACTTGATGCGCTCGGAAAATTCTTCTTTTGTTGCTGCTTCCGCAGGTGGAAAACATTCTGCCTCAACTGCTGCAATGCTGTCTAAATCATTTATTGTTGCTTTTCTTATTTCCATACTTATTCTACTCTTACCATTTAAAACTATTGCTTTTACACTAATAATGTGATTATACACAAAAACAGCGGTATTGTACATATTTCATACAATACCGCCAGGGTCTTTATACGTATCAATTTATGATAAGTTCTCCTCGCAGAAAAGTTTTATACAATTTTCTATCATTGTCTGATCACAGTCAGTTGATATTCCTGAACCAAGCCAGTATGCATACTCTCCGACATCGTACTGTCCGAGTTTTTCCAAGTCACTGCCGTAGCGCAGCTCTATATGATAGGTTGTTGCTGATGTGTCAGGTGCAATGCAGAAATATGTAAACTCGCCCGAAACCATTGATGAGAGTTTATCAAATGCAGCCTGAGCATTTCAGACTTCTAGCCCTTTTTGTGTTACATTGCATTTCTGATACAGCTCTCGATATAATCAGTTCCAAGATCTGTATTGACTGTGATATCAAAGTTTGCGGCAGCACCCCATATACGTCCGGTGTAGTAACGATAGTTGTCGGCACGTCTTCTGTCCTCTCTGCGGATCTGGTGCTGTGCCTCCTTTGTCTCTGTTCCGAGACGCTTCATAACACGCTCTATACGGCTTTCCATCGGTGCGGTAAAGAATACCTTTAATACGCGGCTGTCATCCTTTAAAACATAGTCCGAACATCTTCCGATTATTACACAGTTTCCCTTTTCTGCAAGCTCCTTTATTACCTTTGATTCAGCCTCAAAAATCTTATCTTTCGGAGCTTCTTCTTTTTCATTTCCGTACTGGTACATCTGGTTTACGAGATCGTAGAGCAGGCTGTTTGTCATTGACTCCTCATTTTTACCGATATATTCGGATTTCATGCCGGTTGTTCCTGCTACCAGCTTTATGATCTTTTGATCGTAAAATTCATAGCCCAGCTTTTCAGCCAGAACTTTTCCAATATCATGTCCGCCAGAGCCGTACTGTCTGCCGATGACGACAACATTCTTTCTATTATTTTTCATTCCCATAGCAGTATTTACTGCTACATTTTCTATTTCGGATACTGCACTCTCAGCAGTGCCATGCGTACCATCTTTAGCACTTCCATTTGCAATACCCTTCGCATTTGTATTCAGACTTCCACCTGCAATCCCAGAAATGCGCTCGCCATCTGCTTTTTCTCTATACTCCTCCGGGAAAATATATGGCTTGATAAATTCAAGATGTTTTCCAAACAGTCTCGCGATAAATCCTACGAGCAGTGCCGCTATTATCGTACCTTCCCTTACACCATTTAATTTAGAAAAAAATACAAATGAAAGCACTCCGGCAATAATCGTCATTGATGAGTCAAATATGATCTTTGTCGTTCCGAAGTTCGTGTTCCATGTCTGCACGATCGCACGGACAAATGACTCTCCCGGCAACATTACAACATCTGCCAGCACTTCCATGTACACACCAAAGCCAAGCACGATGCAGCCCGCCAGAAGTGCGATAAGTTTTATGAAATAATTCTGCGGATTTACCCAGAAAAACATATACATCGTAAGATCGATAAAGTATCCGAACGCGATGGATACCGGTATCTGAAGAATGTTTTCTATCTTAAAGTTTTTTCTCAATATCAATATCTGCAGCAATATGAGTAAAATACTGAATATGATCGTAAAGTTTCCGAGTGTTAATGGAAAATTGAGACTGAGCACATACGGGATTGATGATATCGGTGATGTTCCAAGACTTGCCTTTGTCACTAGACTTACTCCCAGTGCATTTATAAATAGTCCCACTAAAAATATAAGATATCGTTTTAACTTGTTCATTAAATGTTACTTCCTTTTTCTACTATATTTTCATCTGTCAGTCTGTCTGCTTTTTTGAAATTTAATTTTTGCACCAGACTCTACCTATCCTCTTTATTCGTGAGGTTTTTATATATTTTTATATACACGGACATAAAGTTTTCCAGCTCCTCGTCAGATACATCCGACAACGCTTTCTTTTCTATTTCCGAAAACGATCTGTCTATAAGCTGCATTTTTTCTCTGCCCTCGTCCGTCATAAAAATGTGAAAACTCCTGCGGTTTCCGTTTAATATCCGACGCTCGATAAGGCCTTTTTCCTCCATCTTGTTTAAGATGGTTGTAAGCGAACCAGCCTCAAGAAAACACGCTTTGGCTATGTCTTTCTGGCTGCTGCCATCGTGATCTTTCAGGTAGTCGAGTATCTTCGGCTGACCTATCGTAAGCCCGGTGTCCCTCAGCCGCTCCAGCAGAGCTTTTTGCACCAGCATCTGGTTTGCCATGATAAGATAGTGCAATGTGTCATCCATATTTTCATCTCCTCTGTTTTAGTTTCTTCTATGTAATGAATTGCAACATTATTTGTTTGTCTTTTATAGTATATGAAGTTGCTACAATAATCTCATATACAGCAAAATAGTTACAATTCAAACAGTTTGAATTGTAACTATTTTCAAATGATATGTCAAGATTTACTTTTACTTCGCCCAGGTTATCTTCTCCTTTTTCCCGCTATAATCAAACTTCCCATCATTTTTCTCCTCAAGAGCCTTTATCATGTGATATGTATATTCGTTGTACGGCACAGGTATCCCAAGCTCCTTTCCCATGCGGATCAATGCACCGGAAAACATATCAATTTCCGTGTGGCGTCCTGCATCGATATCCTGCAACGTAGAATATCTGGCAGATGCCGGAACTGCGCTTCCATGACCGGATGAAACATCAGCTTTGCTTATGTCAATACCTTTTGCCGCTGCAACCGCCTCAAGCTCGCGCCTTAAACCGTCACTTATCGCCTTCATGTGCTCGCTGTCAGTATAGCAGCCAACGCCCGCCCCCAGTATTGCCTGTGGCAGATTGTTACATACATTCAACCGGAACTTGCTCCACATTTCCTCACGGATACAGTCTGTAACACGATAATGTATTCCTGTTCCTGCAAAAAGAGTCTCTATTGCCTTTACCCTTGCACTGTCATAAGGCTCTGCAATCTCTCCGAAAATTATTCCGATAGTTGTTTCAGGGTTAAAATAAAAGCCTTCGCCCTCTTTATGGGAAGCAACCTTTATCAGTGAACGTATCACCTTATTGTCTCCTACTTCTGACGCGATGATCTCCTCGCTGTCCACTCCATTCATAAGGCTCATGACCGTTGTGTTTTCACCCACTATCTTTTTTATGTCTTTGAGTGCCTCCGGCAGCGCACCATATTTTAAAGCCACAATAAGCAGATCCACATCTGCTGCCTCCTGCGGTGTCCAGACCTGCGGATGATATGTCTCATCATTTATCAGACAGCCTTTTTTAAGACGTTCTGCCCTTTCATTTTCAGCCACTACGCCTAAACTTATATCTTTTCTTTGTGAAAGTCCCCAGATGACATATGAACCGACCGCTCCTGCCCCGAGAACCGCAACCTTCTTAATCTGCATTTTTATTCTTTTATCTCCTTATATTTTGAACGTATACTGTGTAAATATAAACCCATAAACCAGAAAATATATGAAAGACAATATCCTATTCTCCCTGCGGCTTCCGGCATATGTTCACCTAACGAGTCAGGTAACAGGCTAAGTCCAAGCAGAACCAGAATTATTGATATAACGTTCATATGCTTTCCCAGTTTATTGTAAATAGACAGTTCTATTTTATCATATTCCCGCTTATATGCTCACATTAATTTGACTCCTGCACAAATTTATCAATATAATTGTAAAAATTTAGAATTTATGTAACTATTCAGTACAGAAATATGCGGTACCGCATATTTCGTAAGAAAAAGTATATTATGTAGGAGCAAGCGCCCATCAGCGAAGCTGATTCTAATGCGCTTGCGGCTCGCAACTGTGAAGGTACTGAACAGTTACGAATTTATCAAATAATAGGCTCCCATTTTATAGTACCAACTTCCTATTGATTTTTGTATTTTATCTGTGATACACTATCGACAATTAATGGTAGTTGCAGCTTAGACAGAGCGAGACGAAAGTTTCCCTCTGTCTATTTTTTTGCGCTTTTTACGTACATGAAGACTTGTATACACTTCAAGCCTATTCCGATTTTTGCAGCTATCACAGTAATAATCATTATTTTATTTTTATCAGGAGGATTTAAGAAAAATGCCAAAGAACAGATTACAGGAAACCGTATTTACTATCATGATGGTGCTTGTCATGGTTTATGCCATGATATGCTACAATATTGCACTCGAATCAGGCGGAATGAAGAATTTCGTATTCGGAGCAGCTTTGAGTGAATTTCCAATTATGATCGTTGCAGGTTTTATACTCGATACTTTCATTGCAGGACCACTTGCCAAGAAATGTGCTTTCAAGATCGTCACCCCAGGAAAAGACAGACCTATCGCTATCATCATTGCAATATCCATCTTTTCAATATGGTTTATGTGTCCTATGATGAGTTTTATCGCAACAATTCTCTTCAATGGGGGATTTAATTCACAGATATTTGCTACCTTCTGTCAGCTTACTGTAAGAAACTTCCCAATGGCCTTCTTCTGGCAGCTTTTTGTAGCCGGACCACTCGTAAGATTTATATTTGGAAAGATTTTCCGCGAACGTTAGATTTTATATTTTGTAAAAAAAAATTTTGCGCTACAAACAATCATATATGATTACAATATATTCAAAAATCGGGTATCAACTCTTAATAAATTGATACCCGATTTTTTCTACTATTATCTGTAGAGCTAACTGTAACACCAGATCATACAGTTATCAAATACTCTTTATCGTCTAGAAAGCTCCATCAATGAAGTTCTTCATATCCTCTTTCGGTACAAATCCAATCTGCTGTCCTGCAACCTCGCCCTCCTTGAGTGCGATAACTGCCGGAATGTTCATGATACGGAATTCTCTTGCAAGCTCAGGGTTCTGGTCAACATCTACGTTGTAGAACTCGACTCCGTCGATCTCCTCTGAAAGCTCATCTATAACAGGTGCAAGCATTTTGCAAGGACCACACCACTCTGCTGAGAAATCAACGATAGCTGCTTTGCTGCTTCTTACCTGCTCAAATTCACTGCTGTTTATCTTTTTTACCATAATAATTGTTCTCCTTCCATTACGTTTTAAATATGTGTCATGCCAAAATCAGCTATAACACTATACATTCTGCTTATGCTCTGCCATGTATGCCTCGATATCCTCTGTTGTTCTGATGATATCTTCTGACAGACATACCGCTCCGTCTTCTGTGATAAGGACATCATCCTCTATTCTGATTCCGATCTCCCACTCATCTATATACAGTCCCGGCTCGTCACTTATGATCGCACCCGGACGGAGCTTCTTGTTGTAATCGACTGTGACGTCATGCACATCAATGCCTAGGTGATGTGATACTCCGTGCATATAGTATTTTGAAACCTCAACCGACTCCTTTATGAGTCCGAGTTTTATAAGTCCGTCTGCAAGCACTTCCTTGCACACTTCGTTTAATTCTTTTGTAGTCATGCCCGGTTTTGCGACTTCCACGATCTTGCGGTTTGCGGCAAGTACAATGTCATAAACCTGTTTCTGACGCTCCGTAAATTTACCGTTTGCAGGGTAGGTTCTTGTAATGTCGGAATTGTAACCGTCAACTCTCGCACCGAGATCGAGCAGTAAAAGTGTACCGTCCTCGATTGTCTCACGGTTTGTGTCATAGTGAAGCATTGTGCCGTTCATTCCGCTTCCTGCGATAGTAGGAAATGCTGTCCATTCTGCTCCACCACGTCTTACGATATACTCAAAGTCTGCCTGAGCCTGATACTCTTTCATTCCCGGCTTTAAATTTGCCATTACATTGCAGAGTCCATCCTTTGTAAGTGCTATCGCTTTTTTTGTAAGCTCGATCTCATCCTCATCCTTCTGCATACGCTCCTCTGCCACGAGTGGAAAAAGATTTTTTACGGTAACTCCCGGATAATCTGCCTTAAATTCATTGGCTTTTACGACATTGTAATCCGGCAGATCCATTTTCTGATGACGGTAGGTATCGAAGTATGCCGTATATACATCTTCGCGTGTCATCATTCTATCTAGTGTACTCTCAAACTCGTCTATGTATTCCACCTCGTCGATTCCAGAAATTTCCTCGGCTTCCTCCATAGTCACTTTTCTGCCATACCAACGCTCCATCAGAGGATCTGCTTCCTCTATGAAAAGTATTGTCTGTGCAGGTTCTACACATTTATCCAGAACAAGAACCATGTTGTCACGTCTAAGTCCGGTCAGATAAAAGAAATTGCGGTTAGCGTGCGCTGTAAAAAGATCATACTCATCTGCACTTACATGGTGCTCGATGCCCGAGTACAGCACTGCTATCGAATTGTCCTCCATCTTGTCTAAAATTCTTTGTCTTCTGCTTTCAAAATCCATTGTTATTGCCTCTTATCTTTATAATTGTATAATACATACGTTATCACACCGCGCCGATTTTTACAAGGTTATTCACGGTTATCCTTAAGACTCTCCACCATATCCACATTGTCAGCTTTTTTACGCACAATAAGCAGTGAAATGACATAGCAGGCAAGTGTGATCACAATCGTAAGCACAATGCTTTTTGCTGAGATAACAGCCGAATATTTCACGTCCTCCATGCCTGAGTATATCCTGAATACGATCACCATGCTCAGATAACCCACAGCCATTCCTGCCGCAATTCCGATCGGAATGAGCACATGGTTTACATCAAGCACCATGCGGTTGATCTCGCGGTCTGTGAGTCCTAAAACCTTGAGCATTGATATGTTGTGACGGTTTTCCGTGACAAGCATGTTTACTGATACGTAAAGTGATGCTATACAGATGATCGCACCAATTATGGCAAGTGCATATATTATCGCACCCATCTCATCGAGTATCGTTTTCATCTGCTCTTTGATGTCATCCGCGGTAACGGTCTTTGATATTTTATCGCCCAGATCAAGTGCTTTTTCCGATAAAAGTCCGTTGTACGTGCCTTTGGAAAGTCCTGCCATCTCCCATACCGCTTCGCGGCTTCCTATGACAAGCTTTTGCGAGTCATTTGATATTATGCCCTTTATCTTTACGGATTTTTCTTCCATGGTCATAGGATTTACAAGTGTAAACTTATCTCCGACCTTCAGATTGTAGGCATACGCCATAATATTAGTAATGTAAAATCCACTGTCGAGATTGGCAGTTTTGCCGTCTGTAGTCTCGATATTTAACAGTTTTACATCGCTGTCTGCGCCAAGCATGGTAAATGCAGAACCGTCATATTCATATTTTGCCATGACGATCTTGTCCGCACCCTCAACCTTGCTGCTTTCTATCGTAGCAATTCCTGCATCCTGCCCGTCAGCTTCTTCATCACTCACCAGCGTATTGAGTGTATACTCATACTTGAAATCACCCATACTGCTCGCTCCGCTGTCCACCACATTGTTGATAGAATCTATGAACAAAAATGCTATCGAGATGATCATTGCGCCAAGAAACGCTCCTAGGAATACCACAAAGCTTCGTCCCGGGTTTGCAAGTATGTTTCTTACCGCAAATTTTGTCCTGACCTTTACGGATTTTCCAACCATAACATGTCTGGTTTTTACGTCTGCATCCACATTTCCACTGAGAAGTATCACCGTCTCCTTCTTTAACAGCTTGTTTACCTTTTTAGCGGCTGCAAGCATATAAAGTGCTGTCGGCACGATTATTCCGACCAGTGCTATCGGTATAGGAAGTGTGAATTTTACCGGCATTGGTTCATAATCTGCCAGAGAAAGCTCACCATACGGCTGCTGTATACACTTTGTAAGTATGGATACGAGCACACCTCCGATAAGTCCCGGGATCATTGCAAGCACACTGTAATGCCACATCAGTCTGCCCTTTGTGTAGCCGAGTGCCGACAATGTTCCTATCATTTTCTGCTCATTTTTTACTTTTCTGCCGATTATTATAGAAATCAGAGCCACCGTGATAAGCGGTATTACAAATAAAAATACTATCGCCATGATGATAAACATCTGCGCTTGATCGTCAACCATGGTAATTCTCGTATTATCGCCCTTTGCCAGATAACTGCTCATCATGTATTCGTCATTCATGGCTTTTCTGAATTTGCTCTGGTCGCAGCCTTTTTCATATACAACCTTGTACTGGCAGGACTGCGCTCCAAGCTCCTCATAAGCGTTATCTGTCATGTATGCAAGGAAAAAAGTTGATATATTTTTGTATGAATCATCCGGATTTTCCAGCATATACAGATAATCCGGGCGCAGGAAATATCCTGTCACTTTATATGATTTTCCGGCAATTTCTATCTTGTCACCTATTTTTACATTTTCATTTACGGCATAGCCTTTTGATATGACGATCTCATCATCCTTAGATACATCTTTTCCGTCAATGACCTCATAAAGATCTATTTTCTTATTCGCCTCGAACACCCTTACCTTGTAATCATCCTCGTTGATGTTGGTAAAATGCTCTTTTTCAAAGGTCACATTATATTTTTTCTCGATATTTTCTATCTCATTGTCAGGTATCTCCTGATAAGTGGTAAATGTCGCATCCTCGACATTATTGCGCTCGAAAAATGCATCACCGTAATTCATGATACCTGTGCCTGCGATATAAAACAGGAAAAACATAAGGAGTGAAACTATCGTCAGCACTATCGCAGCTATGTAAAATGCCAGATTTTCACGTATATTCCGCATATACCGCCTGTTAAGCGTCATTCCACGTTTATGACTGTTTCCCTGCATTTCATTAACATTTCTTCCCATACTACAGCTCCAATCCATCAGCACTTACTTTCTGCTGATTATCCGTGCATGAAGCCACCTGTCCGTCCTTTATGCGGATGACAGTGTCCGCCATCTGTGCGATAGCCTCGTTATGCGTGATTATCACGATAGTGGTATGGAATTTCTCATTAACTCTGTCGATGAATTTGAGCACGTTTCTCGATGATTTCGAGTCGAGCGCACCTGTAAGCTCGTCACAGAGCAATATCTTTGGATTTTTGATAAGTGCTCTGGCTATCGCCACTCTCTGCTGCTGTCCTCCCGATAATTCCTTTGGAAAACGTGTACTGTACTTGCCGATATCGAGTGCATCCATGACTTCCTTTATGTCCATAGGATTTTTTGAAATATCAGCTACTACCTCGATATTTTCCTGCACTGTAAGATCCGGTATCAGATTATAAAACTGGAATACAAAGCCTACATCCTCTCTGCGGTACTGCGTCATTTTTTTCTTATCCGCATGGCTTATATCCCTGCCACCAACCGTGATCTCGCCTGACTCGAGCCTGTCAAGTCCTCCTATCATGTTAAGCAGAGTACTCTTTCCCGATCCCGACGGTCCCAAAATGACGTAAATACGACCTTCCTCCAGTGATAAATTTACATTGTCGAGTGCTTTTACAAGCGTCTCTCCTGCTCCGTATGTTTTTGTCGCATTTTTTATTTCAATAAACATAAAACCTCCTGCTGTATGTCTGCTCTACTTTTTGTTAGTGTATACTAACTTTATGTGTAGAATATCACTACAGCAGGAGTTTTGCAAGTGTTGTTAAAAAATGATAGTCGCTGCCGCTCTTAAAAAGGATGGTAAGGTGTACCCTTAATCGGATTATTCTTTCTCCTACATGCTCCTTCATACGACCAAAGAAACTTTCCTGTGGCGCATTGTCCCAACAATTACCTTTTCCAGACATTGATTGCCTCAATCCCTTATCTTTTACAAATTGATAAAACTTCAGCTTGTATGGTTTAATTAACTTCTCTCATCGCTTTACTATAGTTAAGTGAATTCATAAAATTATCAATGTACTCAAAATCCGGCTCTTCATTCTCTTTATATGGCAACTTTATAATTATATCCTTAAGTGTTCGATTAGCTTGTCTTCCATAACTGTATTTATATTTATTTGCCTCAATTTGTGTACAAATAAACATCTTAACCAAATTAGTCATTTCATATTCTTCTCTAGGTTCTAAAACCATTAAATAATACGCTGTATAAAATGGCTTATCTTGTACAAATGATGACAGCACACTGCCTCCTAAAGCAACGGTAATCAAACCCTTAGGAAACGGTTTCTTCGACGTTCTCTTTACTTTTGCTACAATACCATTATTTTTTGATGTACGCGAAACAAAGTTTATACCACTTTCTGTATCTTCTTCCATCCTAATTAACTCATATCCATTTCCTTGATGGAGCACAAATAGCTGTTCTAGTGTATATTCTTTCCATTTATTAAATTCAAGCTTTTTAATTTTATGCACATCTGGATTTCCTTTATATTGGCTTTCAAACACACTCATATCTACATTATCCAGATACCAACATGCTTTATCATAACCATCCTCCAAAAAACATTCCGGAATTTTAGATACATCTGGCATATGCTTTTTATTTACATATTCTGGCAACTCAGTTGGCTCCGGAAAACCAATTTTCATCATTCTATCTTTTTTAGGCTTATTTCCATATGAAAACCGATACCTATTGAAACTTATTGCCTGTGCATACCACAGTTTTTGATTCAATGACATATCTGCATACTCATCCTTCGGAACAAGAAACATTGTATTGCTATTTCCTAAAAATTCATATGGATATACATATGAATAAGAGTGACTTCCTTCGCCATCCTTACCTACTATTATGGAAAATGCTGGAGCTAACTTCTTTAACCATTCCTTCGGTATATCACACTTTCTAACAAACCCCACCAATAAATTATCCATAGATTTTGACGGACGTAAAAAAGGGATGTCATCGTCGAATTTCTTTTCTTTTCTAATAATAGACGTATCTTGTATAAATACTCCATCCGTTTTATTAAAAATCTCTTCTAATCTTTTCAATCAACACCATCCCTTTCTTTCAGATTTGCATTATCCTCCATATACTTAAATAATGCATACTTTTTTAATTGATTCTCAAAATCCTTTTCAGACAATTGACTATAATCCGTTTTTGAATACTGATTTATTGTCCACTCATCTCCTTTACCCGGTTTTTGAACAATCAATGTATAATCATTTGCATTTTTCTTTGGATCATTAGTTATAGCATCTAACATATCCTTCTCTATTACTGCCCATTTACCAGTATCTATCCTACCATGAGTCTTGTGCAATACAAAGCCATCATCTCTTAAATCGTAAAATACTGTTTCTGTTTCTTCTTGTGGCTTGTTGCACTCAAAAACTGCAATAGCTGTATGTGTACTTGCATTAGGCTGAAATAAATCGTTAGGCATGGATATAACATATTTAAGTGTATGTTCTTCCAATATTCTATTTCTAATCTTCTGATCCTTATAATATGCTGATAAAGGAGCTATCATAATGCAATATTTTGAACATTGTGATAATAAACGTTCTAAAAAACTAATTTCTTTCATCCATGGCTTCTTTTTTCCACTTTGCTTTTTTTCATCAGTAGCAGCCTTAGATATGTCAGATTGCAATTTTTCATAATCATCATATCCTCCTGAATACGGAGGATTTATAAATCCTATTGTCGGTCTAATATCTTCATCTTTCGACAATTTACCCAAAATAGTACTATCAATAGCCTTCTGTATTCTAGCTTTTTTATCCCTATTATTTCCCTTTAATATCTGCTTTTCCTCTTTTGAAATTATATGGCAAACTTCATCACTAAAATAATCCACATGATATATATTGGATTTTCCATCTCCTCTAAAAAGCATATTTGACATAGCTAAGATATACATTGATGTATTCTTTTCAAACCCAACTAATTGCCTCTTCTTAATAGAATATATCATGTCATCTAATTGTTTCTGCCTTGCCGAAGTTAGAATTGGCAAAATACCATCGGAATTTTTTTGTTTAGCAGATGAAATTTTCTCACATATATCATCTGCATTCTCCTTCGAAATCAAACCAGCTTCTACAAGGCTTGATAAATTTGCTATTCCTTTTAAATAATCAAATTCTTCATCTAATCCAAAACCATTAACAATTTGCGCAGTTACTTCTGATTCTTTTTGTGTCCTTATTTTTATCATACAGTTCATAGCACTTATCAAAAATGAGCCAGTTCCACAACATGGATCCATAATAACATCATCATCAGAAACATCTATTAATTTTGTAAATAACGCAGTAATATGTGCTGGTGTTAACACAATTCCTTTCTTTACATTTGTTACTCCTGCCCATTTAAGGAAACTTTCATAAAATTTACCAATAACATCATAATTACTCTTTCTTCTGAATAAAGGTATGATGTTGTTATTCAATTCGTTTAATATTGCTTTCAGGTATGGTTTTGATGTAATGTCTGGATCCACCGAAATAAATCCTATTTCCGCATCAATAACATCCAATTTTTCCTGTGGTATATCTTCTGCCTTTAATACATCATCTACCCTAGGTCTTATCATCTCGGCCAAATGTTTAGGTGACCATCCATTATAATCATTTATGAAACTATTATCTTCTAATTTATCCGGCTTAAACAAAGAAATAAGCAAGGCTGATAATATAATAGGTCTACGCTGCGAATCAACTGCAACAAGTAAATTATTAATTTTCTCCGAAGAATTTGTAACCGTCTCAATAATTGCCTTTGTATCAATATCATTCGCAATTGTTAGATAATCTTCTTCATTAAGAATATCATGAATATTCAAATTTTGAATTTTACCATCTTTTATCATATACGTATCAACGCAAAATTCACTCGGTTTATCGGGATCCCCTGATATTGCAATTCCTATAATAGACCAATCGCGCAAAAAATTCTTGTAGTTTTCTCCATAAACCTCCAATACCCTCGGCTTAAAGAAGCTCATGTACCATTTTATACCATCAACAGAATACTTCGATGGATTATAATCCTTTACATCATCCAGCAATCCAACAATTGAATCTCTATTATCTTTCGAAGTAGAAACAATTAGCTCAACCTTTTTTTCTATTTCTTGTTCATCAAAGCAATCACTAGTATGCTCATT
>CAVICC010000019.1:36927-43621 GCA_963641405.1 bacterium
GCTTAATTTCCATCATAATAAGTAACTTCTCATGAGAATTTTCGTAGCAACCATCTGGTATCCCCTCATTTCCAAATTTCTTATTATAGCCTTTAGATGCTTTTTTCATTATAGCCAAAAGTTCTGCTGTAATAGGTTTTTCACTCCATCTGTTAGTAAAATTGTGTTCCCTTATCAAATAATCTATTTTTGATTTCGTAATGTCATTTCTTGCCATTTACCTTCCTCCATTCTTCTAAGCACCACTAAATTAATTATAGAACATACGTTCTATAATTTCAAGTTGTATTTTGCTTTTTAAGCTTATATAAATATAAAATAACCCATATAATTTTATCATCTTTTCACCTGTTTTTCTATAAAAACTCCTGATATTCCATATACTCGTTCTACAATCTCTTCCCATTGTTCTAACATCGTTTCCTCCTTCTCCAAATCTGCCCAAGTATCACTTTGAGTTTTAATATTAGTCTCAATTCTGTCCACTCGCTCATTAACCTCTTTTACCCATTCATCAGCTTCTTCATAATACATTTGCTTAACTGACGTAGGCGGTAAACATTTTCTGACTACTCCTAAAACAGCTACAAGTATCAGAGCTTTTAGGACATGCTGATATTCATATTACAGCAGACACATACACCGCTGTTTTAGATAGTTCAAGAAAGAAAACTGCTGAACTTATGGAACAGATTTTAACAGAACAAACACCAAATACTTGGAATTGGGTAAAAAAAGAAACCCCTGCAAAACAGTGTTTACAAGGGTTTCGAGTGTTCTGATTATTATCTCTTGGAGAACTGCGGTGCGCGACGAGCGGCTTTGAGACCGTATTTCTTACGCTCTTTCATACGTGGATCACGTGTCAAGAATCCAGCAGACTTAAGAACTGGTCTGTACTCCGCATCTACCTGAAGAAGTGCACGAGCGATTCCGTGACGGATGGCTCCAGCCTGTCCTGTGTATCCACCACCTTTAACGTTTACTAAAACGTCAAATTTGTCAACTGTCTCAGTTGCAACTAATGGCTGACGAACAACTACCTTTAATGTCTCAAGACCAAGGTACTCATCGATATCTCTTTTATTGATTGTAATCTTTCCTGTTCCAGGTACTAAATATACTCTAGCAACAGATGATTTTCTTCTTCCTGTTCCGTAATACTTTGTAGTAGCCAATTTACTTTACCTCCTATTAAAACTCTAATGTCTCAGGTTTCTGAGCTGCATGTTTGTGATCTGGTCCAGCGTATACGAATAATTTCTTATACATCTGGCGTCCAAGAGGTCCCTTTGGAAGCATTCCCTTTACAGCAAACTCGATAACGCGCTCTGGGTGCTTGTTCATCATCTCTCTTAATGTTGTCTCTTTCATACCACCGATGTAGTCTGAGTGATGATAGTAAATTTTCTGGTCTAATTTCTTTCCAGTAACTTTAACCTTCTCTGCATTGACAACGATTACATAATCACCTGTGTCAATGTGTGGTGTAAAGATTGCTTTATTCTTTCCTCTTAATACTTTAGCAATTTCAGATGCTAAACGTCCTAATGTCTTACCTTCAGCGTCTACTACATACCATTTTCTATCAATTGTAGCAGGACTAGCCATAAATGTTTTCATCGGTTTTCCTCCTTAAATGATTCGATTACTTGTAATGTCGATGCCTTTTGAAATCGCGTATGTCCGGACGCCACTTCCTTTGTGCATCATATAGCCTTCTGTTCCATCTCAGTCAGCTATCATTCATCTATACTAAATGGTTGCCGGGGCTTTGGCTTCCATTTACTTACTTTTACAGACTTAAATAGTATACTTGCGCAAATGCCTGTTGTCAAGCATTTTTCTCTATAAAATCACACAAAAATCTGCACGAAATTCCAACGATTTTGCAGTTATTTTAGGTATTTATTTCTGATATTTATTCCAGAAATAGTGTTGATACATATCTGTAGCTTCCAGCTCTCCAAATCCCATGAGTGATCCCCTATCTATGCACACCTCACACATATCCATGACCTCTTCCGTTTTCTTTACAGATTTTTCCCAGCGGCTTTTCTCAGAGTCTGTTGTCTCAGAGTGTATACCGTATTTTTCCACCGCAAGCTTGCCCAGATATGAGGTCAGTTTTCTCGTTCCGTATACATTCAGATGTTCAAAATCGCAAAAATCATTTGCGTCATCTATCCCTGCACTCTCAAAATCAGTGCTCAAATCCAGAAAATCATATCCATAGGACTCAGTTATCTGTTTTATCTGATCCAGCCCAGACTTGTCTGCTGCCTCAGTCTCATGAGGAGGCTGCAGCATCAGCAGATGTTGTACTCCGGCATTTTTGCAGTATGCCAGAAATTCCTCAAGATATGTCCTGCAACTGTCGGTAAGCACATATGACTCCTGCGTGGGCTGTCCGATATTCGCCAGATTATCCCTGCCGCCGGTTCTGTCCGCCTTTGCATAATATCCCTTAAGATATCCGCCTCCGCTGAGTGTCATATACGATCTTGTCACAAATGATGCAGCAACAGCTCTTGGATCTTTCCAGTTGCCATGATATTTTTCCAGTGTAAAATACATGGTATCTGATATATTTTTTCTCACATCCTCCGATGCCACGCTGCTGCTTTCTGATGTGCTGCCACTCTCGCCTGTTTCCGTGTCGGTTGCCACTGTAGGCACATCCTCTTCAAGGGTTTCCAGTTTATTCTCCGAAAACGGCATGCTGTCCACCCACTTTCGCAAGTATACTTCATCCCCCAGATTCCAGTCTCCATGGCTGAAGCCTGCTGCACTGACCACAAGAAGCTTTGGCTGTTGTGTGCGCAATATCTCTTTTACCATGGATTTATACATATTGCATGGCACTGCGCCTATCGACAGATTACAGGATTTCAGCCCATATTCCTTCCATGCCATCGCAGGCGCGTAACCGGTGTAGATCTCACTCGGTCCCATAACAACCATATCTATGCTGTTTTTTGGTTCCGCATAAAATCCTTCTATATTTTCAATGTCACTGCTGTCTATTGCCATAAATGCTCCCGACATAATGTGTAGGAGCATTGCCAGAATTGCAAAAAATACACCAATTCCGATTACTTTTTTAATTCTCATATTTCCTTCCTGATTTACAATTTAACATTCGCAGGCTAAAACTGCACAAAATAACATAAAATTGCCCATATGCTAAAACTGCATATACACAAAATCTGCCGGATTTACTCCCGGTCCGTAATATCCGAAAATGATCACTATAAATATTCCAAGATAGATAAGTGCCCATCTTGCCGGAAGCTTTCTTGTCAGTATAAACTCACGCATATCCAGCTTCTTTCTCTCCTCCACCAGACTGATAAAGAAAAGAACGATCGTCGATACGATAAGTATTCCCAGATCCGCCATATCCAGTCCACAGCCGCCAAGATTATCTATAATCGCGCCAAGGCCAAGCTGACTTATATGGAAATCGCTGACTGATCTTACAAGCATCTTGAATGCTGTTGTGGCATTTGCCGCGATATCAAAATAATATCCGGCCAGTATCAGTATAAATGTCCAAAGCACTGACACAACCGTGGCAAAAACACCTGTAGCTTTAAGCTTTGTTGTCTCAAAGAACTTTCCTGCCGCCTTTTTATTTATCGGAGCAAAAAGCTCCGAGATCATGATGACTATACCATTCCACAGTCCGAAATACAGATATTTCATGTTTGCACCATGCCATACTCCAATCACTATAAATGTGATAACGCTCGCGATACAGCCCGGCAGTACCTTGCTGATATGCGCACCGAATTTAGGCTTGAGCCACTTTCCGAAGTTTAAAAATCTTTTTGATATAGACAGCGGATAAAATATGTAGTTTCTGCACCAGTCCCCCAGTGTCATATGCCAGCGGTGCCAATATTCCGTGAGCGAACGCGAAAAATACGGATGGTTAAAGTTGATCGCCATATTTATGCCAAACATCTCAGCTACACCACGCACAATGTCTATTCCACCCGAGAAATCAGCATAAAGCTGGAGCGCATATACTATCGCTGCGAAAAATATATAAGTTCCCGAATAATTCATAGGCTTGTCCATGACAAAGTTTATGATGTTTACGGCACGATCCGCAATTACGAGCTTTTTCATCACGCCCCACAGAATAAGCAGCGCACCCTTTTGCAGATTTTTAAGCTTAAGGGAATGTCCCTCATATAGCTGTCCTGCCAGATCATCATATATTGCGATAGGTCCCTGTATGATCTGCGGAAAAAATGATACGAAAAGTGCCAGTTTAAGGAAATTTCTCTCCGGCTCTGTCTTTTCCCTATACACATCCATCACATAGCCCATTGACTGGAATGTGTAGAAAGAAATGCCAAGCGGCAGAAGCAGTCCAAGCTCACTTGCGTATGGAATGTATTTAAGGAATGCAAGTATTCCAAAATTACAGAGCAGTGCCACTAGCATTATGGCAACACGCTTTTTCCTGCCCTTTTCCTTATAAACCTTTCTCTGCGCCCTGTCCCAGTCTTCCTTGTGGCTTTTGACCACGGCGGTCTGCACCTTTAACAGCTTATCAATCCATATCGTTGAACCGTAGGTCATGCAAATTGTAAACAGTATAAAAAGCACATACCATTTACAGATGATAACGTAGTATGCCATGCTTCCTGCCAAAAGCACATACCAACGGTATTTTTTCGGAAAGCAGTAATATATGATGAGTAATCCTATTACAAACAGGCAGTATTTTAATGATATAAGTTCCAATTTTTTTAGCTCCTGTTTTACTTAGTCTTTGTACATTATAGCCTATTATTTTCTAAAAAGCGTAACTTATAAAATTCTTAATATAATATTAAAGAATACATGCCTGTTTTCATATATGGTAAAAAAATTGAGATATCATCGTACTATAACTGATATCTCAACCTCATATATTTCCATTTTAAATTATTCATCTTCATATTTCAATCCGATCATCGTAAGTCCGTGTGCCGGAGCTGTCGGCCCTGATGCCGATCTGTCGGCCGCAGCTATTATCTCCTTCATGGACTCTGCCGGCATATCGCTGCCACCGATCTTTACAAGAGTTCCTGCTATTATACGCACCATATTGTATAAAAATCCGTTTCCGATAACACGTATCGTTATGATGTCACCGTCTGCCTTTACGGTGCAGTCATATATCGTCCGCACAGTGGTCTGCGCCTGTGAATTTGCCGAACAAAAGCTGGCAAAATCATGCTCTCCGACAAGATACTGCGCAGCCTCATTCATCTTTGCCACATCAAGCGGGTAATGATAAAAATACGTGTCCAGCCTGCGTGTCGGATTGCGGAACTTCGCATTCAGTATCCTGTACTCATATGTCTTGCGGCTCTTTGAAAATCTCGGATGAAAATCCTCACTCACCTGACAGGAATCTACCACCACGATATCCTCCGGCAGCTTCTGATTGAGCGCATAGGATATCTTCTCAGCAGGCATTCTCGTATCAGTATCAAACATGCATACATTCCCAAGCGAATGTACCCCTCCATCGGTACGGCTCGCACCGGTTACCTTTATATCCTCTTTTAACAAACGGCTCAGATGCTCATTTAACACCTGTTCTATTGTGATGCCGTTCGGCTGTATCTGCCATCCGCAGTAATTCGTACCGTCGTATGCCACGACCATTTTCACGCGCATATTAGTCTCCTTTTCATACTAAAGCTTACCCTTCTTCACCTAAAAATAAACGTTAAAAGATTAAATGGTAGGAGTATGCGCAGCACGATAACTATAGCGAGGAATGCAAATATAAACAGATATGCCATTTTGTCATCTTTATTGTATACAAGAGGCTTCATCTTTGTCCTTCCCTCGCCTCCGTTGTAGCATCTTGCCTCCATAGCCATTGCCAGATCATCCGCACGTCTGAATGCCGATACGAAAAGCGGCACTAAAAGAGGGACCATGCTCTTTGCGCGCTTTATGATATTTCCATGCTCAAAATCAGCACCACGGGCCATCTGAGCCTTCATAATCTTGTCTGTTTCCTCGATGAGGATAGGAATAAATCTGAGTGCTATCGACATCATCATAGCTATCGCATGAACCGGCACATGTATCTTATTGAGCGGTGCCATTGACTTTTCCAGACCATCCGTAAGCTGGTTTGGCGTGGTAGTCAGTGTCATAAGCGATGTACCGATGATGAGCAGTACAAGACGAAGCATCATTGTTACAGCATTAATAAGTCCGGTGTCGGACACACACAATATGCCATATTTCCAGAATATGTGGTCTCCCTGGGTGAAAAATGCACTAAAGCATGCGGTAAACAGTAAAAGTATGATAATGGACTTGAGTCCCTTTACCATGAACTTAAACGGTACCTTAGAAATCTTTATGACAGCCGCGAGTGCTGCCATTATAAATACTACGCCGACTATTCCCCTGTATGAAAACAGTGCGATTATGTATATCAGTGTTGCAAATAATTTTACTCTTGGGTCCAGTTTATGTATTGGCGATTTTGCCGGATAATACTGGCCTATGGTAATATCACGAATCATTTGTTATATTCCTTCCTGTTACGCTGTGCAGATTTCACTTACTATAGTCCGCACAACATTTTATACCTATAAAATATCCATACTACGTAACTGTTCAGTACCTTCACAGTTGCGAGCCGCAAGCGCATTAGAATCAGCTT